>CAMFZA010000029.1 GCA_946002345.1 uncultured Phascolarctobacterium sp.
ATTACAAACCTATTCTTTTAGAAAAGTTTACTGTTATTTATCTCCTGGAGGACAACAAAAAGGTTGGATTGATGCTGGTGATTTTGTTATAGTAGAAAGAATTCAAGATAATGGTTGGGCGTATGGTTCTTATCCGGCTGGTAGCACAAGGGTAAAGAGATGGTTTAGAGCCAGTGATTTGGTTGCAAACATTAATTTTGCCAATCAAAATAGATATTCTCCTAAAAATAATACCAATGTATATCGTAATTCAGGCTATAACAGCACAATTGGTTCTTTTAGTGGTAACGAGGCAATTACTGTAGTATCGGATAATGGGGATAGCAGACAGGTTATCTATAAGCTTAGTAATGGTACAGGATATAAGATGGGTTGGGTACCATACTGGGATTGCTGGAGCTATGATCAGGTTAATCCCAGAGCAACTGTTAATACTCAACCGAAGGGTAATCCTATAGTAACACCTGTTACTCGTCCAGAGGCTAATATAAGTAGCTATGGCGCTTGGAAAGCTACTATGAATAAAAGAGCGACGGCATATATGGATGCTAATTTGACTCAACGCAATGGCAATGAATATGCTGATAAAGGAGATACAGTTACTGTATTGGATGAGTCTTCTAAAGGTTATTATGTAGAGTATCCGTTAACTAAAGGCGGCACTAAAAAACGTTGGGTTGTACGTACAGCTGTGACAGCTTTGAATGTGAGCAACAATAACAATACCAATAACACCAATAATTCCACTCCAAACGCCTTTGCAAATGGAGTAACTAAGCCGGCTAACACCATAATTCAAAATAATACACAATATCAGCAATTGCAGGGAAGAGCAAATTGTAAGGCGACTGCTTATGACAACTCTGCATTAACTAGAAGATTGGGCGTAGAATATGTAAGTCGTGGTGATGTAGTTACTGTTTTAGGAGAAGCAGGAAAGGCGTATTATGTAGAATATCCTTTGTTAAGAGGCGGTACGAAGAAACGCTGGGTAGCGAAGAGTGCAATTGATAAATATGACAACAGTTATATTCCAAATAATAATACTGATATTACAGATAACTGGGATAGCATGGTTGGTAAATATTTAGCTAATTTAGATGGTGAGAGTTATAAACCACTACAATATGGAAAGAATCCTTTTAAAAAATCATATTCTCATAAAGGAATTTATCATGCTACTAATTGTACTTGGTATGCAATTGGAAGATATCATGAAGTAAATGGTAGATGGCTAGGTGTTACAGGTGGACCTGAGAAATGGGAAGCTCAAGCAAAACAAAAAGGATTTACAGTAGGATCTCAGCCTCAAAGTAAAAGTGTTGGAATTAGGCCTTCTGGTACTCCGCATGTAATTTTTGTTGAGAATGTAAGCGGAGAGTATGCATATATTACTGAAGCAAATGCAGGACCAAGTTCTAATACAACACAGAAGGATTTTTATGTTCAAAAAATATCTTTAAACGATTTGAAGAATGTTCGTAAAATAATAAGGTTTATATATAAATAATAAAATAAGGCCTGTTGTGGGGGCTAGCAGCTGAACTCATAAAATTATTGATGAAAAGTGGGGTCATTATATGAAAAAACAAATTGCTGCAATGGCTTTAGCCTTATGTACAATAGCAAGCTGTGCTAGTGCAGAACAGGCTGCGGCCAATCAATATCGTACTTGGTTTAAATCAGGTACATTCTTTGTGGATTTTGAATTAGAGTATAAGGATTGCTTTATTACTAAGACCATTGCTACGCAAAATGATATGCGTATGGAAAGAAATGGCTACCGCATGAAAGGCTATGCTGCCATGTTCGGTGGTGGCAAAAAGGATTATCCTGATACATTGTATAGACAAGGGAAGTACTATAAGTTCTCTACCAAGAAAAAGGCCACCATGGCAGCTTGGAATCAGATTAATGATCCCAATATTGATCCTACTGGTGGTTGGAATACTGTTCAGTATTCCTTGGCTGTTCCTGACGAGTTCGCTCCCGTGTGTGCGTATGATGCGTATAGGCCCCAATCAGCAGCCATGGGCAATGTTAGCTTTGTAGGATCTATCAAAAGAACTATTGATAAAAAAGAGTATGATTGTGATAAATATGTTCTGCCCTTGCGTAGCCAGACCGGTAATGTTTTAGCAGAAATTGATTATTATTACTCTTACGAAAAGGGCAAGCTGGCTTATATTGAAAAGGTTATTCTCAATAAGGGTCAAGAGTATTCCAGTGTTAAGGTGAAGATTAAAGAGATTAGCAATGTGGTGCCTGCAGATGTTTTCAATATACCTCAGGGCTGCAAGGTTTATGCGGTAGGCATTGGTGATATGAATGATTTGATTAATAAGCCGGTGTTAGTGGAGGAGTATTAATATGAAAAAGATATTTACTACGCTTTTAACTTGTGCGGCTTTATTAAGTGGCTTGAATTCTGCTTCTGTGGAAGCAAGTAACCTTGACACCTATAGAAACTTGCTCGCTAAGGGGACTTTGACTTTAAAATATGAAAATATTACTCCTCTGCCTCGTGCTACCAATAAGGATAAAATGAACTTTTATGGTCGCGATGGCATGGCTTTGGAAAAGGCAAGCTTTTTGACTAATAGGCAATTGGATGGCATTGTTGTTATCAATGGTAACGATAAATATGAGGAAGTTGCTTATGGCGAGCATAGCATGTGCAGCTTGTCCAAGGGTGAATTAGTCTATTATTTTACGAGGGTAGTGACCAACAAGAATAAGGCAGAATACTATGGTACCATGGGCAAGAAGAACCAAGTGGCAGCGACAGATAGAAATATGCAGATTACTTTCATGAGCGGTGAGAGCTATGCTGACCCCGTAATGACAAGATTGCTTTCTGCGATTTTACCTGCTAGCCAAAAGGGTGCGGATATGCCTGACTACCAATATGTGGGCTCTGGCTGGCTTGATAATGGACTAAATTATGAGGATTATCGTTCCAATAATAATGGCGTTATGGAAGCAGTGCGTTATTATTTCAATGGCTATACTTTAGTAAAAATTGCAGCAGCCAACTATTATGATAGGGAAGATGGCAAGCTAGACGGTAGTAAGTTTATTATCAAGATTAAAGAGTTTTCCCCGACACCTGACATGTCGTATTTAAGCTTACCTGTTGGTGTTAAGGATACGACGAAAAAGAAATAGCAAGGAAAAGGGTGGACATAATGAAAAAAATAGGAGCTCTTTTAACAGCTTTTGCATTAAGCACTGCAGTAACTATGGCGGCCAATACTGTTGAGGCTGCTAATCCGACTTGCATTTTGATGAAGTTTACTGACGATACAAGATTTGACAAAATAGAATCTGCAGCTTCCTTATCTGATTTGGTAATGGAAAAGCTGCTAATGACTGGCAAATTTAATTTAAAAGAAACAAGAGTTATCGATGCTAGATTGGAAGCACTTCTGTACGATGAAAAGACCCGTGAGCTGCAGGGTGTGCAGCGGGCTATGCGTTATGGCGATTACAATGCCATGTTTGAGGGTCCTGGCTTTAGCGAAGCCAAGGCTCAGTCCATAGCGACCGCTTCCGTCGGCCAAAAGATCTCTCCTGGAAGTACAGCTCATATTGGACAGATGCCTGGGGCTGAATATCTTATTCAGGGAACTATCATAAACTTGGGCGTTGGTGACTGGTGGGACGATAAGGCTGCTGCCGTTGCTTACGCTGTGGGCCAAGCCTCTGGTTTGATGGCATCTGCAGGTGGTTCGGCCATGGCAGCGACTCCTTTGGGTTTGTTAGGAAGTCTTAGCATTAAGCGTACTGGTATAGGTGTACAAAGTGATTTACGCATTATCAAGGCAAGCACGGGCGAGGTTGTGTGGACGAAGCGTGTGGTCGGCATTGGTGATCAAAAGCAGTTTGGCATAGGTTTTATTAAGGTTGGTAGTGATGAGTTGAATGCCAATCTTTATTCCAAGGCCATGGATAAAGCGGCTCAAAATATTGTGGATGCTTTGGTCAAGGATTTGGATGCACAAAAGCTATTTTTAAAATAGGGTTGGTGTATTTACATGATAAAGAAGATTTTCTTAATAATGGCTTGGTGTATGAGCACTTCTATTAGTGCTTATGCAGGCCTTATTGAAGATAATGCTGTTGTTTCCGTTATGGATTTTGGCACTCATCCAGGCGCGGCTGCCTGTGAGGTGGCTTGGGCTAATGCAGAGGGAACTACTTCAGAATATGTTATCACTAAGCTTATCAATGATGGCAAGATGATTGTTGTTGATAAGGAAGACGTGAGAAGTGTTTTGGTAGCCAATAATATTAGAACCAAAGGGTTGATTGATCCTGATAGCGCGAGGGTTATTGGCGATTTGCTCAGATGTCGTTATCTTATTTATGGCAACGTCAATGATGTAAGCGCCAGTGAAACTGGCACCAATGTGTTGGGTCCTATTGGTGGTGGTGTGAATATACATACGGTCAAGTCCCATGTTATTGCGAGAATAATGGATGTGGCCAGTGGGAATATTATCATGGCCGCTAAGGGAGAGGGTGTATCAAAAAGCAGCCTAACCGAAGTTAATACACTTAAGGCAGGTATTAAGGTCGGGACAGTGACGGTTACTCAGGAAAGCGTGCATAATGCTCTACAAAAGGCGGCTTATAATGCTGTGGATATTTTGACAGAGAGATTATACGGCAAAAAGAAGAATAAAAAATAATTTTAAGGGGGCTACTCGCTATGATTAAAAAGAAGTTGTTGGCTAGGTCTGTGGTTTTAGGACTGTTGTGTGCTAGTGTTTTTCAAACAAACGCATATGCAGGTGTTTCATTAAGAGCGCTCAGTTATGCGTTACCTAATGTTGGTAATGGTTCAATTACGAGTTTGTCAGAAGAGGGAATAATAGATGTCCATCCTGGGCCTGAGTGCCCATGCGATGAATGTAGACAGAATTTTGGTGGCGGAATATATAATCCAGAAGAACCGAATGTCCCACCAATAGATAATCCAGAAGACCCGAATGTCCCACCAATAGATAATCCAGAAGAACCGAATGTCCCACCAATAGATAATCCAGAAGAACCGAATTTTCCACCAATAAATCCACCTGGTGACCCAGGAGAACCACCTAATGATAATCCTAATGATAATCCTAATGATAATCCTAATGATAATCCTAATGATAATCCTGGGTCTGAATCGGGAGGAAGCAGCGGTTCAGAGTCTGAATCAGGCGAGGGTGGCAACACCGGCTCAGGCTCAGGCGAGGGTGGCAACACCGGCTCAGGCTCAGGCTCTGGTGAGGGTGGCAACACCGGCTCAGGCTCAGGCTCAGGCGAGGGTGGCAACACCGGCTCGGGTATAGGTAGAGGATACGGAAATGGGAAATTAGCTCATCAACATCAAGATATTATAGCAATCAATGTAATGGATATAGATAATACTTTAAAACGTATAAATGATATTCGTACAGACCCAGGTGAAGTAGGAGTATGGATTCGTGGTGAAAGTGGAAAGATGAAGATTAATAGTTATAGCTATGATTTTAGTATGATGAGTGGTGGCTATGATTGGGATTTTGAAAGTAATGCGGCAAAGATGTTCATAGGTTTTGGTATTAATTATGCTAAAAATGACTGTGATAATAGCATCATCGGTAATGCCAAGAGCATGGGTTACAATCTGTATGGTAGCTGGCTGGGCAAAGAAAACAAGGACTATGTTGATGTTATAGTAAAATATGGTACTCTGGATAAGGATTATGCTGGTTTTGATGACAACAATGTATTTGTAACAGGTGACTACGATAAGAATTTGTTCTCCATCGCAGCCAAGTATGGTAGAAGAATTGATCGTGAAGATGGTTGGTACTTTGAGCCGTCCGTTGGTTTAACTTGGGGTAGAATTGGTAGTGCTGATTATACTGATTCTCAAGGCATTAAGATTCATGCCGACAGCTCAACTAGTAAAATGGCAAGTTTAGGTGTTCAGGTTGGCAAAAACATTAAAGGCACTGAATACTATGGCAAGTTTGAAGTGCGTCACGATTTCGATGGCAAGATGCATGTAAGTGTTCCTGGTTCTACTCTACCTGGATCAAGTGTATACAACGAAATCGACGGAACTTGGTACAAGGTTGGCATCCGCGCAGCACGAAAAATTGATAAGAACAACAGCTTCTACATCGATATTGAGAAAGACTTTGGCAACAAGGTTAAGAAGCCGTACTCCATCGGTGCTGGCTACAGATATACTTGGTAAAGTTTATGTGACTAGCGTGTGACGGACTTGTGCAACAAATGTAAGTATAAATTATCACACTTGTTGTCACATATAGACAAGATTAACGAAAAAGTATTAAAATATCATTCAATAAGTTCGAAAAAGACATAATAAAGACATATTTACCTTGTATACTATAGTCAACAAAGGAGATAACAGTAAAGGGTTACTCTACCAATTAAAATGATATTTTGGCCAATGAAAGGATGAGTAGTATGTTGAAAATGATGAACAAAAAAATGGTACTTGCAATGGTATTGGGACTGACATTAAGTTTTGGTGCTTCCTATCAAACTCCTGTAATGGCTGCTCCCACTAATGACACCAATGTATCTGTTCAAGTTAAATTCGAACAAGGTGCTTACGTAGATTGGTCTAAGGGTGAAGAATCTGAAATTATCGCAACTGGTTTAGGATATAATCCTGAAAACATGGTTGGCAGAGGAATGGGTTTGGCTAGAAGAGCAGCTATTGTTGATGCTTATCGACTGTTAGCTGAAACAATTAAAGGTGTTCAGGTAGATGCTGATACAACTATTGAAAGTTTGATTGTGCAAAGTGACGTTGTTCATACTAATGTGAGTGCATTGATTAAAGGTGCTAAAATAGTTGCTGAAGGCAAGGGTGATGATGGTGGCTATTATGTAATGATGTCATTGCCTATGTTTGGTGAAAAACAGAGTGTTGCAAGTGCGGTATTACCCGAAGCTACCAAGGACATAGGAACCGAACCTGCTCCGAAAGTAGACGAAAAGACCACTCCGTTGACCAAAGAAGAAGTGAAAGAGGTTAGAAGCGTAATCTATACCGGCATTGTTGTAGATGCAAGCGGTCTGGGTCTGGAAGCAACCTTCTCCCCTGTAATTTATGATACCAATGGTCGTGCAATCTATGGCATGAAGAACATTAACAAGGATTATGCAATCTCTAAGGGTATGGTTGAGTATTCCACTGATGTACAAGCAGCTGCTGGCGGCAGCACCCGTGCAGGCGCTAATCCGTTAGTTGTGAAAGCAACCTCTGTAAAGGGTGGCGGTAATTCCATTAATCCTGTAAACGTTGTTGTATCCGTTGAGGACGGCGATAAGATTTTGTTGGCTAACGAAAAAGCTCCTCTGCTGAGTGAGTGCGCAGTTGTATTCGTAAAATAATGTGATGTTGCCCTACGATGGGAATATCCTTTGTATTCTCAAAGGGTATTCCCATTATTTGATTGGAGGTACAGAACATGAAAAAGTACGCTGTAATCATGGCAAGTGCGTTGATAATGCTCATCCCAGCAGTCAGCAATGCAAATTATGTGCTCCTAAAGGTTAAGCCATCCGCTGCTACCCAATCAGTGGATATAAAGCAAGGCTTGCAGTTTTTTAATGCTGCCTATGAGGCCTATTTTGCTGCTAAAAATTCTGATACTAGCTTAACAGCGGCAGAAAACTATGTTAAAGCTATTGCGAATATTTCCAAGGCGAACGCAATTGAATCGGACAATGTTTCTTACGTAGCTCTTTCTATGCAAATATATAGGGGTAAGGGCGTATTACCCTATGCTAAAAGCGCTGCCTTAAAGGCTGAAAAGATTCTGCAAAGCAAGCTTCAAGCAGAGCCTAATGATGTGTATACGCTTTTAGATTATGCCATTCTATGTTATGCTGGTGACATGGCATATAGGCCGGAGGCTGCTCAATACAAGCAAAAGGCAACGCAAATGGCGCAGAGGATTATCAAGTTGACCGATGATACTGATGATATCAAGGATTTGCGGGCAAGAGCCTATGCTTATTTGATGCTTGGGCAAGAGGGTAAATTTAAGGATACCATGAGGATTGAGCCCGGGTTTTTCTCCAAGCTTTTTGGGAACAATTCAACTAATAAATTCTATTTGTATTTGCAGATTTGTTTTTAGTGTACGATTTCTTATTATATTTTTTATGTTACATTAGTCGTTAAGAAAAGAGGTATTATGATGATGTAAAGCTTGCGTGTAATGTTAGGGATTATGTTAGTTGCCATCCTAATGGTAGGGACCATGACCTGCGAAGCAGCTAAGAAGACTGTTGCTGTTACTGGTATCGAAAACATGGATAGAAGCAGCTACGGACGTAAGGCTGCGGCTGAGTTGGATGCTGCCATTACTACTATTTTGGTAAAAAGCGGCTGCTATAATGTGGTTGAACGTGCACAACTGTCCCATGTTATTAGAGAATTAGGCTTACAAAGCACGGGCATGATTGCTGGCAATACTGCTATTCAATTTGGTCAAATGGTTGGCGCGGATTATACTGTTGTGGGCAACATCGTGGCTGCGGATGTGGATAGCTTTAATAATTATCTTTACAAGGGTACTAAAGCCAAGATTAAATTTAATTTTAAATTTATAGATAATAAAACTGGCTTGATTAAAATTGCAGAAATTCTTGAAGGCTCCGATACTGTTAGTGAATTTGAAAACAAATCTCCTGATAGGGATATGTTGATTAGCGGTGCAGCTAATGATGTTGCTCAAAAAATTGTAGCCAAAATCGACGAAATCAATCCTCTTTCCGGTCTGGTTGTTAGCGCCAGTGAAAATCAAATTTATATTGATTTGGGTAGTGATAATGGTGTGAAAACGGGCGATAACTTTATTATCTATAAGGAAGGCAACATTATTAAACATCCTGTAACTGGTCAAATTATTGCTGTCAAAGAAATTGTAATCGGCTCCATGAAGGTTGTTGAAGTTCATCCCAACTATGCTCTGTGCGAACTGAAAAAGAGCAAGGGCCATGTTGCTGTAGGTGATAAAGTAAAGAGAGGCTGATTATGAGAAAGCAATTGATAGTGCTGGTAGCAATTTTGTCCATGGCTATGTGCTCCAGTGCTTTGGCAAAAAACATAACCATCACTGGTGTGGGGATGACGGAAAATGAAGCAACTAATGATGCTTTGCGCTGTGCGGTGGAGCAGGCTGTTGGAGTATTGATTGATTCAGAGACTATTGTAGAAAAAAACGTGGTGCTTAAGGATCAGATTTACACTAATTCCAAAGGCTTTGTAAACCAGTATAAAGTGATTTCCGCACAACAAAACATGGATGGTTGGGCTGTTACTATTAATGCCGATGTGGACACCAACCCTGATTCTAAGCTGATGAACGAGCTTACTCGTTTAGGCTTGATTAATGTGTTACGTAATCCTAAAATTGCTGTCATGATTCCTGAACAGCATTTGCGCTATCGTATTCCTGATCCTGCGGGAGAAACTGCTGTTATTAAAGCGTTTATTGAAGCTGGCTTTGATAATATGATTGATATTAGCAAGGAAAGAATGCAATACAATAATCCCTTTAATCTGAGTAATTCTGAGCTGGAGCAATTGGCTAGCTCTATGCAGGCGGATATTTTGGTAGTTGGCCAAGCCTTTAGCGAGGGCGTGGGTGACGTTGGAAGGTATTTGCCCGGTAACCAAAGAACTAATGTAGCCAGCTGTCGCGCTCGTGTGGAAGCAAAAATGTATGTTGCTCGAACTGGACAGCTAAATGCAGCTGTCGCTAAATAATCAGCTGGAGCCCATTTAACTCATGCAATAGCTTCTAAAAAGGCTTTAGAAAACGCAGGTGCTGCCATGGGCGAGTATTTATCGGGCAAGCTTTTAGAAATGGCTGCTGGTAACAAGCAAAAGATGGAGTTAGTTGTCATTCCTACTTCTTATGACAAGATGATCAAGATTCAGGAAGCGCTACAGTCAATTCGTGGCGTGAAAAATGTAAATTTAGTTAACTATGCAAATGGCAGGGGGACCTTTACACTGCAATTTGGAGGTGCCCCACAAATACTATTTGCGCAATTACAAGAGAATGTTGATTGTAATATTCGTTTGGATTCCAGTGCTTATAATGTTTTGACTATCGCTGCTTGGTAAGGTGGTGTTATGGTGTTCAAAAGACTAGTATTACTGCTGATTACGGCGATAAGCTGCCTTCAGTATTCCTTAGCAGATGCGGCAAAGGAATACAATGAAGAGGTTAATGCACCTGTTGGATCCTACTTTGGCTTTGAGGTTGATGGTCAGCAGTTGACAATTTTACGTGGTACGGCCAGCGTGGCTATGCAAAATGGTAGGGAGTACTTGTATCTTTCTCAGGCAGGTGATGTGTTGGTTAATGTGCGCTTCAATCATCCACACAAGCCTGGGGACAAGGTGGATTACAAGTACCTAATTCATGTTGTACAGCCAGCAGATTTGGTTGCTGCTGATAGGCAGTTGAATGCTAAAGAGGCAGCGAGAAAAGCTGCCATTAAGCCGGAGCTTTTTCCTCAGCAAGTACTGGATTTGGTGAATAAAGAACGTGCTAAGGTGGGTGCAAGACCATTACGCTTGTCAAGTGAGTTGCAAAGTGCAGCCATGCTGCGTGCTCGGGAGATTACTCAGGTGATGAGTCATACTAGGCCCAATGGTAAGAGCTGTATGACAGTGCTCAAGAGTCCTTGGGGTGCTGGCGAAAATATTGCCGGAGGTAATGAAACTCCAGAAGAGGTCGTGGAATGTTGGATGAACTCTCCTGGACACAGACAGAATATCCTCTATCCTCGCTTTAATAAGCTGGGTGTGGGTTATTGCTATGACCCTAATGGTGTTGACGGTTACCAGCATTATTGGGTGCAGCTTTTTCAAGAATAGTTGACTAGCTGTGAGAGGATATTGTGTGTAGTATTAGCGTTTTCTTAAGAAACAAAGGATGGTATAATGTTAGTAAATTATAAACAACTTAACTAAGGAGTGTTATGCGTGTTACATATTGGCTGTCATTTATCATCCTCTAAGGGCTTTGCAGCTATGGGCAAAACGGCCTTGTCCATTGGTGCGGATACCTTTCAATTTTTTACCAGAAATCCCCGTGGTGGCAAAGCTAAGGCTGTGGACCCCGAGGATGCTCTGGCCCTGCGCCGTATCTGTGCCGAGCATAATTTTGCGCCTTTATTGGCTCATGCACCCTATACCATGAATCCCTGTGCTGCTGATGAGCATTTAATAGAGTTTGCCCATATGGTGATGGAGGGGGACTTGGCCATGCTGGAGCATGTGCCTGGGAATATGTATAATTTCCACCCCGGTAGCCATGTGAAGCAGGGCAGTGAGGTAGGTGTGGCTAAAATAGCTGCCATGCTTAACAGCGTACTCTTTGCGGATATGCATACCACTGTACTTTTGGAAACAATGGCTGGCAAGGGTAGCGAAGTGGGGCGCAGCTTCGAAGAGCTGGCTAGTATTTTGGAGAAGGTGCAGCTTAATGCTAAGCTGGGCGTGTGCCTAGACACCTGCCATGTTTTTGATGGTGGGTATGATATCGTCAACGATTTAGAAGGTGTGTTGGAGCAGTTTGACAAGCTGATTGGTTTGGATAAGTTGCATGCTATTCATATCAATGACAGCAAAAATACCTTGGGCAGTCACAAGGACCGTCATGCCTGTATCGGTGAGGGCAATATCGGACTGGCTGCCCTCTCGGCGGTGACTAATCATCCTCGGCTTAAGCATTTACCCTTTTATCTGGAAACTCCCAATGAATTGCCTGGCTATGCCAAGGAAATCGCTTTGCTGCGTAGCCTGTATAAGGAATAATCATATCGTACAAACAAAAATCCCTGGCTCCGAGGAGTCAGGGATTGCTTATATCATGCTGTAAATAGCTTAATAATGAACTGCATTATTGTTGAGCAGGGTGAAGCCTGCTTCCAAAAGCTTGGTTTTAATTTCGTCGATTTGGGACTGGTCGCGGGTTTCCAGCTCTAGCTTTAGGTAGCAGCCAGTGATGGGCATGTTGACATCGCTGCGGTTCTGTTGTACGCCGACAACATTGGAACCGCAATTGCTGACGATTTCGCTGACCTGACGCAGTTGGCCCGGACGGTCATCAAGCACAATAACAAGGTCAGCCTTGCGACCAGTGGTGATTTGACCACGGGTGATGACGCGAGAAAGAATGTTAACATCAATGTTGCAGCCGGAAA
>CAMFZA010000030.1 GCA_946002345.1 uncultured Phascolarctobacterium sp.
ATATTGAAACTCACGCGGGTCTGTAGGTAGCATATTCATAGTTGTGATTGGGCCGAAATCAATCTTGATGCGGTGGCCCATAATGTGCAAACGGCCAAATCTAATTTGCGACCGTCGACGAAGCTGTGTGCCGTTGTCAAGGCCGATGCTTATGGACATGGCGCTGTGCGCGTTGCTCAGGAGGCAGCCCGCAATGGTGCAGACTTTTTTGCAGTGGCTTTGCTGCAGGAGGCAGTGAAGCTGCGTGATGCAGGCATTGACCAACCTATTTTAGTTTTAGGTTCGCTGTTACCCGAGGTAGCAGACATTTGCGTGCGTTATAATATCAGCCACGCAGTTTTTGATGAAGAAAGATTATTTGCCTTGAATGAAGCGGCCTTGCGCCAGCACACCAAGGCCAAGATTCATATTAAGGTGGATACGGGCATGCATCGCATTGGTGTGCATGTGCGGGACGCAGGCAAATTTGCCAAGCTGGCCGCATCCTTGCCGGGCATTTATATTGAGGGTGTGTTCTCTCATTTTGCCACGGCGGACGCTGATGACAAGCAGTATGCTGCCTATCAGTTTGGGCGCTTTCAGGAGGCCTTGCGCCTGATTGAGGCCGAGGGTGTGCATATTCCTCTGCGGCATATTGCCAACAGTGCAGCCTTGACGGAACTGCAGGAGTACCAGCTGGATATGGTGCGGCAGGGCATTACCCTGTATGGTCTGCATCCAGCCCATATGATTGATTGCTACAAGGATTTTGAGCCAGTAATGACGGTGAAAACACAGGTTTCCTTTGTGAAGACCTTGCCCGCCGGTGAGACCATCGGCTATGGCAGAACCTTTACCACCAGTAAAACCAGTGTGATTGCCACTGTGCCCATTGGTTATGCGGATGGCATCAGCCGCCGCTTGTCCAACAAGGGTTATATGATTATTAACGGTCAGCACGCTCCCATTGTGGGCAAGGTGTGCATGGATCAGGTGATGCTGGATGTGACGGATATTCCCGATGTCCATTTGGGCAGTGAGGTCATTGTTTTTGGTGGGCACGAGCTGCCTATGGAGCTGGTGGCCCAGTGGGCGGACACTATTTGCTACGAAATCGTCTGCAATGTGAGTCCCCGTGTACCCCGTGAATACGTACGGGGCAATTAATTATTACGCTTTCCCTTATTTTATGGCTGCCGGAGGCTACGGTCAAAGGCAGTCCTTTTTTTGACATAAGCAAAGACGTTGCGCTGCTTGCTTTGGTGCTTAGCGGGAACGGCTTTTTTTTCGTGGATGAATGCTTAGACTTGCATATAGGCGGACATGATACAGGCTCCACTTGCTCCTGCTTGCTGCAGCTCCTGCCATTGGCTGGGATGAAGGCCAATGCCGCCAATGGCGTAAACAGCTTGGCCCAAGCTACAAATACTGCGCAGAAAAGCAAGGCCTCGAGGGGGCACACCTGCCTTACAGTTGGTGGCGTAAATGTGGCCGGCAACGAGACTTTGGGCGCCTAAGGATAGGGCCTGCTGGGCCTCGCTGAGGCTGTGGACGGAGGTGGAAATAGTAAATTTTTCTCTTGTTGCAAAGGGCATTTTCTCCAGCAAGGGGAGAGGCATATGCAGGTTACTGAGCCCTAAATCCAGCGCTATTGCCCAATGGGTATGGAGGATGAGCTGGATGCCATGCTGATGGCACAGAGGGAGGATGGCTCTGGCCAGCGCTGCGTAAGCTGATGGTGTCAGCTCCTTGGCCCGCAGGATAAGCTTAGTGGGCTTGTAGGGGCAGGTGACAATGCGCTCCACCTGCTCAGGAAGGCTGCGAGGACAGCTGGCCATGTCAGTGATGGCGATGAGCTCAAAGGCTAGTGCGTCTGCCCTGTTTGCGTGAGTAGTGGCTGTGTAAAACTCTTGTAAGCAGCTGCTGCGAGCTCCCTCCTCAAACATACACGTACTCCGCCATGACGGGCTGCAGCTTAAGGCGCTCCATAGCCGCGTAAATTTCCTCCAAGGAGCGATTATCATCAATGGCAAATTGCTCGTCCCCCAGTTCCTGCTTGTGGCTGTGACCGCCGATGCCCGTGTTTACCCCGGCAGAGATTTTGTTGGCGCAGATGAGCATCAAATTATCCCGTACCCGGGCGCATTCACGACTGGACACAGTGATGGAGGCAAAGGGCAAGAAGAGACGATAGGCACACACCACCTGCAACAGCTGCCGCGCATGCACATCCAGGGGCTTAATTTTATCGTTATTGATGATGGGGCGCAAGCGCGGGCAGGAAAAGGCAAATTCTCCATGAGGATACTTTTTCTGCAGCAAATAAGCATGCAAGCCAGTGGCAAAGGCGTCCTTGCGAAAATCGTCCAAGCCTAGCAGAGCGGCTAGCCCCACGCCCCGCATGCCACCCCTAAGGGCTCGCTCCTGAGCGTAAAAGCGATAGGGAAAAACGCGCTTGGCTCCAGCCAAATGGAGCTGGGCATATTTGTCGCTGTTATAGGTCTCCTGAAAAACGGTTACATAATCCACGCCACATTGGTGCAGATAGGCATATTCATCGCTGTTGACAGGGTAAATTTCTACACCTACAACCTTGAAATACTGGCGGGCCAGCTTGCAGGCTTCGCCAATATAATAGACATCACTCATTTTGCGGCTTTCGCCTGTCAAAATAAGGATTTCCTGCATGCCGGTTTGGGCGATGGCCTCCATTTCCCTGATGAGCTGTTCCCTGTTTAGACGCGCTCTGTGGATACGGTTATGACTGTTAAAGCCGCAATAAATGCAGTAATTCTCGCAGTAGTTGGCAATGTATAGAGGGGTAAAGAAGGTAACGGAGTTGCCAAAATAGCGTTGTCGCTCCTGCTGTGCCTGGCGAGCAATATCCTCCAGTAAGGGTAAGGCCGCAGGGGACAGCAGGGCTGCAAAGTCCTTGGGGGAGCGCTGCTGGTGGGACAGGGCCTGACGCACATCAGCTTCGCTATAGGCTGCATAATCGTAGCTGTTGCGGGCCTGGAGAACTTCCTCTAGTAGGGTGGAGTCCAGTACTTCCATACCATCGGCGTAGGCCATGTGGTCTGTGAGCTGTTGGTTGCTGAAGGCAGCGGCCTCTTCGTTATAAATACTGTCGTTAAAGAAAGCGTCCGCTTTTTGTGTCTGCGTTGTCCTGTCAGCTGCGCTGGTGCTCGCTACAGGCTCCGTTATGCTGCTCGTATTGGTCTTAGTCATGGTGCACCTCCTAGTCCCGCAAGAAGCCTGTCAGGAGTGAGGAGGCGTTGGCTTGGGCACCCACAGCACCAAGACCGGCCAAATAGGCAGCACGGCCAGCATTAATGGCTTCCTTGAAGGCTCTTGCCATGAGGGTTAAATTGCCGCTGGTGGCGATGGCGGTGTTAGCCATGATAGCGGCAGCGCCCATCTCCATAGCCTGACAGGCCTGGGAGGGACGGCCGATACCCGCATCCACGATGATGGGCAGGTCGATTTCCTCAATTAAAATTTTGATAAATTCGGCGGTGCACAGGCCCTTGTTGCTACCAATGGGAGCGCCCAAGGGCATAACGCAGGCAGCGCCTGCATCCCGCAGGGAGCGTGCCACCTGTAAATCGGGGTACATATAGGGCATGACTACAAAGCCTTCCTTGGCCAGTACCTCCGTGGCCTTGATGGTCTCGTAATTGTCCGGTAGTAAATATTTGCTATCACGGATGACCTCGATTTTTACGAAGTCGCTTTGGCACAGCTCTCGGGCCAGGCGAGCAATGCGCACTGCCTCGTCGGCAGTACGGGCGCCGGAGGTGTTGGGGAGCAGGGTGACGCTTTGGGGCACGTAATCCAGAATATTGGCCAGAGCGCCACCGTTGGCGCGGCGCAGGGCCAGAGTCAGGATTTCGGCACCGGCCTGCTCCACTGCGGCCTGAATGAGTTCTAAAGAATATTTTCCAGAGCCTAAAATAAAGCGGGAGGTGAAGGCGTGCCCGCCCAGATACCATTTATCGTCATTGTTTACTGCTAATTTACTCATGAGAGCCTCCTTAAAAGATATTTTTAAAGCTAGCAGGAGCAAGCTGGGCTAGCCAGAGAGCTTGAGCTTTACTCCATGGCTATGCAGGTGAAGGGAAGCTTTAAGCCTAGTCCTCCATTTGCAAAATGATGCGGGCGATGGTCAGGGCCTCTTGCGCAGCG
Source organism: uncultured Phascolarctobacterium sp. (assembly GCA_946002345.1). Taxonomy (GTDB): domain Bacteria; phylum Bacillota; class Negativicutes; order Acidaminococcales; family Acidaminococcaceae; genus Phascolarctobacterium_A. The sequence continues at coordinate 4,165 of CAMFZA010000030.1, forward strand.
CACAGGCCTACCCGGGGACCGCATAAGGGCAGCTGAAGCATGTCGCTTACACTATCGCCGCATAGGTAAAAATGGGGCGTAACCCGGCGCACCTGCATGCTGGCCGAGCTGGCGAAGCCAGCGAGACCGGAGGCAGCGACCAGGTACTTGTCCGGAAAGCTTTCCAATACGCCGTTGACCAAAAGGGCCTTGGCCTCGGGGGAGTCCAATGCTTCGCAGACAATGTGGGCTTCGCTGAGTAGTTCGGCCAGATTGTCTTCTGTGAGCCGCACCACCCTGCTCTGGTAATTGCCATAGGGGTTAACCGCCTTGAGGTGGCGCAGGAGGGCTGTAGCTTTATATTGGCCCACATCCTCTAAAAAATAGTACTGCCTGTTTAAATTGCTCAGCTCCACCTTGTCAAAATCGTAGAGCAGGAGCTGGCCCACGCCCAGCCGCGCTAGCCACAGGGCCACATTGCTGCCCAGGCCGCCCAAGCCCACGATAGCCACCTTGGCTGTCTGTAGGCGTTGGCTTTGCTCAGCTGTCAAACCCTTATGGAGAGCCTGCTGCAGGGCTGTTTTTTCCTCCATATCAGCCACCTCCTACGAAGCTGACAATTTCTAATTTGTCCACATCTGTGAGCAGGGTGCTGTTATAGTCGCTACGTCTGACGATACAGCCGTTGCGCTCCACCGCTACCTGGGTAAGCTTGTAGCCCTGCTGCTGTAAAAGCTCCCTTAGGCTGAGGGGAGTGGCTAGTGTAAATTGCTGACCGTTGATAAGCATAGGTAACCTTCCTTTCTTGCAAATAAAAAAGCTCATGAAGCAGCTACACCCGTGGTGGTGTACCCCTTCATGAGCTTAAATTGCACTCACTCTCAATTACTTATTTGGTTATGTCTCCAGTATAAGTGGAATTATTCCGGATGTCAAGGGAATTTAGTACCCAAGCCTTGTTTTTTGGACTTTTGGAGAAGATTTTTCTGTTGGTATAGTTGTGCAGTACCTAGAATTGTTGTATAATGGTAAAGTATAAAATATTGATGCAGATTGAGCCAAGAAAGAGTAAGGATATTATTATGCAAAAAGAAAAAACTATAAAGGGTGTCAAAATCAAAAGCTTCAATAGTCTTATGATTGTGGTTGCGTGTGTGTTATATGCCATGCTTATATACGCTACAACCCAAATGACTTCTAGGTATAATGAGTTTATTCGATACAACGAGGAGTATATTTCCTGTCATGAAGCAGCGGTGAAGATGAATGCTGCGTCCGATTATTTGACGGAGCAGGTGCGCCTGTTTACGCAAAACATGAATCTCAAGCATATGCGGCTGTATTTCCAGGAGGCCAATGAAACCAGGCGCCGGGAAAAGGCCATTGAAAGCTTGCAAAAGTTTTCGCCTACGGATGACGAGCTGCAGGCGCTGGAGGCCGCACGGGGTGCTTCTGTGGATTTGATGGAACGGGAATTTTATGCCATGAAGCTAATTGTGGTGGCCAATGGTTATGATGAGACTCAGGTTCCGGCGGAGGTGCGCAATGTGCAGCTTTTGGCTGCGGACAAGGTCTTGAGTAATGAAGCGAAAATCGCTTACGCCAGAGAACTAGTATATAATAGAGGTTACATGGATGCTAAGGCCTTGATTAAATCCCACACGGACCATTTTGTCAACAGCCTGATACAGCACACGGCCCAGCAGCAGCGCAGCAGTATGGACGCGCTGGATAAATCCTTGCTCAATCAGCGCATTCTGATTAGCCTGCTGTTTGTGATGAATATTGTTACCTTCCTAGTGATTACCATGCTCATTGTGAGACCCTTGAGCATTTATATGAAATGTATTCGTGACAAGATGCGCTTGGAGACCACTGGTGCCTACGAATTCAAATATTTTGCTATGACCTATAATGACATTTATGAGCTTAACGCAGCGAACCAGGCCATGCTGGTGCATAAGGCCAATCATGATTCTTTGACCGGAATTATGAATCGTACGGCCTTTGAAAGCTTAAAGGATTTGCTCAAGCAGAGCGCTTCACCCATGGCCTTAATTTTGGTGGATGTTGACCGCTTTAAGGGTATCAACGATACCTATGGCCACGAGGTGGGCGACAAAGTGCTGATGAAGGTGGGCCATTTGCTGCAAAACTACTTCCGCTCCGATGATTATCCTGCCCGTATTGGTGGCGACGAGTTTGTGGTAATTTTGAACGATTTTACCGAGGTAAATCGCAAGATTATTGGTCACAAGCTGGCGCTGATTACCAAGGAGCTGGAGGATACCAGTGATGGTTTGCCTCTGGTGACACTGAGCGTGGGTGTGGCCTTTTCTACAAAGGGCTACAGTGATGAGCTTTTCAATCAGGCGGACAAGGCCCTGTATGCAGTGAAGGATGCCGGTCGCAATGGCATGAAGTTCTTCGACGAGCTGGCTGAGCAGGAGCAGCAGGCGTAATTTTGAGGGAAATATATTAAGTTTATAAAAAATAGCTTGCTTTAGACTAAACTATGTGATACAATCATCTAGTGTTAATATCTAACGATGAAACTAATCTGTTCTCTAGTAAAGTGAGGTGTAAAGAATGAAAGAAAAGATTCATCCGAAATACGGTGAAGTTACTGCTACCTGCGCATGCGGCGCCAGCTTCGTAACCGGTAGCACTAAGAAAGAGATTCGCGTGGATGTTTGCTCTAAATGCCATCCATTCTTCACTGGTCAACAACGTAACGTTGCTGCTCGCGGCCGTATTGAAAAATTCAATAAGCGCTATAACAAAGAACAATAATCTCTATATCTACAGCAGAGCAGTAACTAGATTGCTCTGCTGTATTTATTTTTAGTCTTGTTTTGACTTAGGAGTTCGAAGATGACCTGTACTAAACCTAATGTTGGCGGACAAGCTGTAATAGAAGGCGTCATGATGCGCGGCACGGACAAGGTGGCCGTAGCTGTGCGCAAGCCTGACGGGGAAATCGAAGTAGATGTCAAACCCGTAAGCAGTATTCGCGACAAATATCCGATTTTGAAAAAACCGCTGCTGCGGGGCGTAATCGCCCTGTTTGAATCACTCCACGATGGCATGAAGGCCCTGGCCTATTCTGCTCAGGTAAGTGGGGATGAGGACGAGCAGCTTTCTGATAAAGAAATGGTGTTGACCATTATTACCTCTGTGGCCTTGGCCATTGGCCTGTTCATCGTGGTGCCCACCTGGTCCATGCGCTTTTTGCACACGCTGACCGATGAGCCCATGCTGTTAAATCTGGCTGAGGGTGTCTTGCGCATGGTGATTTTCTTGTGCTATATTGCTGCCATCTCTTCCATGGAGGACATCCAAAGGGTGTTCCAATACCACGGTGCAGAGCATAAGACAATTTATACCTACGAGGCAGGCTTGCCCCTGAAGGTGGAGAATGTGCGTCCTTTTAGCACCCTGCACCCCCGCTGTGGTACCAATTTTTTAATGATTGTCATGCTGATTAGCATGTTTGTTTTTACCTTTTTAGGTTGGCCCAGTTTGCTGGAGCGCATTGCTTCCCGTATTGTGCTCATGCCTGTGATTGCGGGCGTCAGCTATGAGTTGATTCGCTTTGCCGGTGCTCATGCAGAAAACAGCTTGGTACATGCCTGCATCATGCCGGGCCTGCTTTTGCAAAAGCTCACCACTCGCCAGCCCGACGATAGCCAAATCGAGGTGGCTATTGCTTCCTTGAAGGCAGTGTTATCAGAGGAAGAAGTAGAAAGCGAGCAGCCATGAAAATCGCTGTGTTAGATGTACTGCTAAAAAGGAAGAAGTAAAAAGTGAAAGCTAGAGCCTCCCTTTGTAAAGGGAGGGGAACCGCATACCGGTGGAGGTATGCCTCAGTCAGCTGCGCTGACAGCTCTCTTTGTAAAGGGAGCCATAATATGAAACAAGGAGACCTATATGCTCGACAAACTGCAAGCAATAGAAGATAGATATTTAGATTTAGAAGCTAAAATCAGTGATCCGGATGTAATTGCGGACCAAAGTAATTGGCAAAAGGCTACCAAGGCTCACGCAAAGCTGGAGCCCGTAGTTACTGCCTATCGTGAGTACCGGGATATGTGCGCTGCTCGCGACGAGGCGGAGGAGATTTTGCGTGCCAACGAGGACGAAGAGCTGGTGGAAATGGCTAAGGAGGAGCTTAAGGAGCTAAAGCCCCAAATTGAGGCCTACGAGGAGCGCTTGACCATTTTACTGCTGCCCTCCGACCCCAATGATGACAAAAACGTTATTGTGGAAATTCGCGGCGGTGCTGGCGGCGAGGAGGCGGCTCTTTTTGCGGGGGTACTCTTTAGAATGTACCTGCGCTATGCGGAAACTCGCGGCTGGAAGGTGGAGGTTATGGACTCCAATCCTACCGAGCTGGGCGGCTTCAAGGAAGTAGTGTTCCAGATTAATGGTGATGCTGTGTATAGTCGCATGAAGTTCGAAAGTGGCGTACATCGTGTGCAGCGTGTGCCGGAAACTGAATCCCAGGGCCGGGTGCACACCTCCACCGTAACTGTAGCCGTGCTTCCTGAAGCTGAGGAAGTGGACGTAGAAATCAATCCTGCAGATTTGCGCATTGATACCTATCGCGCCGGTGGTGCCGGTGGGCAGTATGTAAATAAAACTGAATCTGCCGTGCGCATGACCCATATTCCTACAGGCATTGTGGCGCAATGCCAGGACGAAAAATCCCAGCTGAAGAACCGTGAAAAATGCCTGCGTGTTTTGCGGGCCCGCATTTTGGAAAAGGCTCAGGAGGAGCAGCGTGCTGCCACCGCCGAGGACCGCAAAAGCCAGGTTGGTACTGGCGACCGCTCCGAGCGCATCCGCACCTACAACTATCCTCAGGGCCGGGTTACGGACCATCGCATTGGCCTGACCCTGCACAAACTGGACACCATTGTGAATGGCGATATGGACGAGCTTTTGGATGCCCTGATTACCGCTAAGCAAAGCGAACAATTACGACAGGTGAAATAAAATGGCGAACTCTGTTTGGACCATTATGAAAATTTTAAATTGGACGAAGCAGTACTTTGAAGCAAAGGGCGTGGAGAATCCACGCCTGGATGCGGAAGTACTGCTTTGTGCTGTCTTAAAGTGCCAGCGGATTACCCTCTATGTGGATTTTGAGCGCCCCTTGAGCGAGGAGGAACTGGCCACCTACCGCGATTATGTGCAGCGGCGGGGCAATTTTGAGCCGCTAGCCTATATTTTGGGTGAAAAGGCCTTTATGCGCAACAGCTTTAAGGTGAATAAGGCCACGCTGGTGCCGCGCCCGGAAACAGAGCTATTGGTGGAAAGTCTGGTGCGGATTGCACCCATGCTACGGCCGGAGGGTGATGTGAAAATCCTTGACATTGGCACGGGCAGTGGCGCTATTATCGTGTCCCTTTTGGATTATTTGCCCCAGGCTAAGGGCGTGGGCGTGGATATTAGCGTGGATGCGCTTATTGTGGCTAAGGAAAACTCCGAAAAAATCGGCGTTACCGGTCGCATTGGCTTTGTGCGCAGTGATGTTTTTAGCAAGCTGCCTATGGATAAAAAGTTTGATATTATCGTCTCTAATCCGCCCTATATCCCTGCGGAGGATATTGCAGGCCTTGACAAGGACGTGCAGCAGGAGCCCCGGGGTGCCTTGGATGGCGGCGTGGATGGCCTTGATTTTTATCGTCGCATTACGGCGGAGGCCATGGTACACATGGCGGAGCAGGGAGTTTTGGCCTTTGAGGTGGGCATTCATCAAGCCCAAGCAGTGCAGCAGCTGTGCCTGGATGCTGGCTTTGCTAAAACCAGCGTGCGCAAGGATTATGCGGGCATCGAGCGCATGGTGTTCGCCGTGAAGGCCACGGTAACAACGCCGGAGGCCATGGCCCACTACGAGGCCTTGCTGGCCGAGGCAGCCAGGGAACTGTAAAAGAGGTTGGATAAATGGAAACTAAGTATTGGAAGTTAACAGGTGGGCCAGAGGATGCCGCTGCCTATGCGGAGGCAGGAGCACTGGTGCGAGCAGGCCAGGTGGTGGCCTTTCCCACTGAAACAGTATATGGCTTGGGGGCTAATGCCTTAAATTCCCAAGCGGTGGCCAAGATTTTTGCCGCTAAGGGGAGGCCTCAGGATAATCCTTTGATTGTTCATATTGCCCGCAAGGAGGACATTGCAGCGCTGACCACTGGCCTCAATGCCAATGCCCGCAAAATCATGGAGCATTTCATGCCGGGGCCCCTCACCATCATCGTGCCCAAGGCGGAAATCATACCTGATGTGACTAGTGCCGGGCTCGACACTGTGGGCGTGCGCTTTCCCATTAATAAATACGCTCAAGACTTCATCTTGGCCTGCGGGTGCCCCATTGCGGCACCCTCGGCCAATATTAGCGGTCGCCCCAGTCCCACCAACGCACAGGATGTGTTGGAGGACATGCAGGGCAAGGTGGCAGGCGTTTTGGACGGTGGCAGCTGTGGGGTGGGTCTGGAGTCCACCGTGGTGGATACTACAAGTCCTGTTCCCACCATTTGTCGGCCGGGGGGCGTGACCTATGAGATGCTGACGGAGGTGCTGGGGGCGGTGGAAATTGATCCGGCACTTTTGGGCGATAAGGATTTTAAGCCCATCGCACCGGGGATGAAGTACCGCCATTACGCTCCCAAGGAGCCGGTATATTTGCTGGAAGGCGAGGCCATAGAACTGCTGCCCATGCTGGTTAGCAGGGCCTTGAGCGCGGGCCTCACGGTGGGTGTGCTCTGCGACAGCGGAATGCGGGAAAGACTGCCCAAGGACGAGAGAGTGCTGCTTTCCTGCGGGGGCGCAAGTCGTCAGGCTTTGGCGGCAGATTTGTTTTATCTGCTGCGTGATTTTGATCGTACCAAGCCCGATGTTATTTTGGCTCAGGGGGTGAGCGAGGACGGGATTGGCCTTGCGATCATGAATCGTCTGCGCAAGGCAGCGGGCTACCAAATAATTACCCTTGAAAATGGTGTTTTAACCCTCAAAGGGGATAAACAATTACCTGCTTTTATGATACAATAATCTTACATAAAATTAGACTGTTGAGAAAGTACCAGAGACAAGGAAGGGCGACGACGGCGTATGTGGAATACTCCTAGGAGCCCTGACGCAGGATATGGTGCTTTATCAGCAGGCTCGGAAGGAGTTCTATATGAAAATTGCAATTGCTTGCGACCACGGAGGCTACCATCTGAAGGAGCACATCAAAAAGTATTTGACTGAAAAGGGCATTGAAATTGTTGACCATGGCACCTACAGCGAGGATAGTGTGGACTATCCTGATTTTGCGGAAAAGCTGTGCCATGATATTACTAGCGGCGAGAGCGGTGCTGAGCGGGGTATTTTGATTTGCGGTACCGGCATTGGCATCTCCATTGCTGCTAACAAGTGCAAGGGCATTCGTGCTGCTTTGTGCGCTGATGTATTCTCTGCTAAAATGAGCCGGGAGCATAATAATGCCAATGTGCTGTGCATGGGCGAGCGCACCACTGGCGTGGGCTTGGCCGAGATGATTACGGATACTTGGCTGGAGACCGAATTTGCCGGCGGCCGTCATCAACGTCGTGTGGATAAGATTATGGCATTAGAAAAATAATAGAAGGTAATGGCTATGGAAATAACTACAATTGTAAACGAGCTTACCGCTGCCGCGGAGGAGCTCATCAGCGTGGCCCAGCCACGTCAAGGACAAATTTTCGTTGTGGGCTGTAGCACCAGCGAGGTGTTGGGTAATAAAATCGGCACCGGTGGCAGCAGCGACGTTGCCGTAGCCATGTTTAAGGCCCTCAAGGCTGTGTGTGATGTACATGGCCTGTTTTTGGCCGTGCAATGCTGCGAGCATTTAAACCGTTCCCTAGTAATTGATGCACCCTGTCAGGACCGCTACAGCTTTGACGAGGTGACCGTGCGCCCCATTGGTCATGCTGGTGGCGCGATGGGTGCAGCGGCCTATGATAAATTAGCG
>CAMFZA010000031.1 GCA_946002345.1 uncultured Phascolarctobacterium sp.
ATTATTATAATTAAAACATTCCGGAAAAGTCGACAACTTATCTCTATCAGCTGGTCATTCGCTATCCCCATCTGAATAAATATTATTCCTCAGCTGTGCCCACTACCCAAGGTCTCAATGCCACCTTCCGTTCCCACATTATTATGGACAAGGATTTGCCGGGCAAGGGCTCGCCCTCCCTCTTTAGGGTGGCGCAGGCAGCTGGCTATAAGGGTATTTTTATGAATGCATCCAGCCAGTATTATGCCAACGAGCTGCGGGAATATCCGGACCAATTCGGCATGCAGGAATATATTGCCAAGGAGCAGCTGGAAAAATTTGGCTATACGGGAGCCAGCGGCTGGGGCTACCATAATGATGTGATGTATGAGCATACCCTGCGCATTTTAGAGGAAAATCGTGGCAAAAAGCTGTTTTTGGTGACGAAAACACTGGATATGCACCAGCCCTATCCTTATACAGGTTATCGTTGGGAAGAGATGCCCGAGGGTGTGCGGGATAATCCCAATGTAACCGTGCGGGGTGTGTATTGGGTTGATAAAACCATTGAGCATTTCTTTAAGGAAGCAGAAAAACGGGGACTGATGGACGAGCGCACGCTGTTTTTGATTACCAGCGACCATAATCCTCACAGCGGTGGCGAATATACTAAGCTGGTGGAGAAGGCTAATGACAAGCTGAGTATTGCGCCCATTCCCTTGCTGTTTATCAGCAAGAATTTGGTGCCCTTAGACGAGCTTCGTACCAATGAATATGCCTCCCAGATTGACCTGGCACCCACACTGCTATATCTCATGGGCTTGGAGGTGCCGGAAAAATTCATGGGTCGCAACCTGCTGCAGCCGACCAGCAACCCCTTTGCTTTGGGTTATTTTGGTGGCAAGGCCTTTTACTGGTCCAGTACGCAGCATTTTGTGGATCAGATGGATAATCCCACTCCCAATGATGATGAAGATGCCTTAAGTAATTACATCATCCATAATTATGGGCTTTGGCATCAGAAGCAATAAAGTTAGCACGCGCTTTGGAGCCTTTTTAACTGAAAATGTAAAAGTATAATGTATACAATGCCGGGGGGACTACAAACTCTCCGGCATTTGTTTTATAATAAGATATCATATTATATATCAAACTAAATGGAGGGATTTGTATGTTTTTAATTATTGGTGCGCTCATCGTTGTGGGCGTAATCTATTTGCTGCTGAAGCGTCATGAATCTCGCATGGTTTTAATTGCAGCTGGTATTTTGATGTGTATTATTGCTGGGAAACCCATGGCTGCCTTGGATGCTTTTGCTAAGAGCATGACCAACGCTGGCCTGATTACTTCTGTTTGCTCCTGCATGGGCTTTGCTTGGTGCATGAAGTACACCGGCTGCGATAAGCACCTTGTTGTAGCTATTGGCAAGGTTTTGAAGAAGATGGGCTTCTTGTTAATACCTGGCGCTACCTTGGCAACCTTCGTGGTTAATATTGCTATCCCCAGTGCTGCGGGCTGCAGTGCTGCCGTAGGCGTTATTTTCATTCCTATTCTGATGGCTGCTGGTGTACATCCGGCAATGGCTGCTGCAGCTGTTAAGTCCGGTACTTATGGCAGCATGTTGAACCCGGGTTTGGTACATAATGGTGTTATTGCCAAGCTGGCAGGCACCCAAATCACCGATGTTATCGGTAACCACATGATGGCTACTGTTGCTGGTGTTATTGTAGCTGCTGTTGTGCTGACAGTTATTGCTATCGTGCTGAAGGAGAACAAGGGCTATGTGCCTGAGGGTAGTGTTGTAGATGACGACAGCTTCTCTGTTAATGCTATTTATGCAATCATGCCTTTGGTTCCCGTTATTATTCTGTTGCTGGGCAGCACTAAGGTTGTGCCCGCGCTGAAGATGGGTGTGCCCCAGGCTATGATTATTGGTGCTATTTTGGCTTTGGCTGCAACTCGCAAGAGTCCTGTTGAGCTGACCAAGAGCTTTTTCAATGGTATGGGCGATGCTTATGCCAATATCATTGGTATTATCATTTCCGTTGGCGTTTTCGTAGCTGGCTTAAAGGCATTGGGCCTGATCAAGGCATTGATCGCTTGGATGCTGAACTCCACTGGTATTGTTAAGATTGCTGCAACCTTTGGTCCCTTCCTGCTGGCTTTGATTTCCGGCTCTGGTGACGCAGCAACTGTTGCCTTCAATGAGGCTGTAACTCCGCATGCTGCAGAGTTTGGTATTTCTACTATGAATATGGGCTCCATTGCTGCTTTGGGCGGTACTTTGGGTCGTACTATTTCTCCGATTGCTGGTGCTACCATTATTTGCGCAGGTATTGCCGGTGTTGACCCGATGGAGGTTTGCAAACGCAATGCGTTGGGTATTGTGTGTGCTTTGTTGGTAGGCATGGTTCTGCTGCTGTTCTAAGACGAACTATAGGCGGCCATCTACTTCGTCATGGCTCCTAGGAGTATTAATGATACGCCGTCGTCGCCATTCCTCGTATCTGACCACCTCTAGCTCGTCTAAAGTTAGAGGTATTTAGCCACCGTTAGCTTTTTGCTAGCGGTGGTTTTCTATTATAGATGTTAGCGCTCAAAGGTATACCTGAGAAGTGCTTCGGTCTGCGAATGCTTGATGCAATGTTCACATAGAGCGCTTAATTCGTCAAGAGAAAAACGTCCGAAAGCGTGACGAGGCGCTTCGCGAACATGCGAGCCTGTCCGTTGCAATCGAAATTCGTTTATTCATCTCAATGCTATCGAAGTCGCATTCTTGCCTCCGTCACTTCCCAGGTATACGCTTTTCGCTTGCGCAGTAATATGTAACGTATGAAATTGAGTAATAAGTAAGCAGCAGGCGAGCTGTGATTTTTAGCAAATGAGTGGCTGGTACAATAGAAGCAAGCGTTTCGAAAACCTAAAGCTTTTTGCGAACAGATTGGACACCGCAGCTTCGTCATTGTACCCCACGAAATTTGCGTCTGAACCCAAAGCGGACAGCCTCATTTTTGTACTCTGCTGCGTGCATGGCAGTTACCAAAGTAATGCCTTCGAAAAATCACCGCGAGCATGATGCTTACTTATTACGAATTTCATGCTTCACTTCTCAGGTATACCTTTGAGCGATAACAGTATAATTTGTGGTTTCTTCTATGACTTTATTATGTATAATACAGCTTTGAGCAATCACAGCATAATTAGTGTTTTCTTCCACGGCTTTATCATGTATAATATATATTGGAGGAAAATGTATGGATATCAACACTTTTATCGATAAATTGCAAAGCTATCAGAGCGAGAACGTTTTCAACCCGTGGCGGGACTTTGACACTGACACCGAAATCGGTCCGCAGGCCCCTGCCATGCGCCGTGAGAACTTGCGGCGCTATTTACAGCTGCGCCAAAATGCCCACTATCTCTTTATTGCCGAGGCCTTGGGCTATCAGGGCGGTCACTTTAGCGGCGTAGCCATCACCTCGGAGCGCATTTTGCTAGGGCAGCACAAGGATGTACGCCCGGAAAGCGTGCTAGGCCAGTGGCAATATGAACGCACCAGCAAGCCTACCAGCGAGCAGCTCAATGCTACCCAAAGGGCTAAGGGATTTAACGAGCCCACGGATACCGTTGTTTGGAGCACCCTGCAAAAACATGATGTGGCGGCCTTCGATGTCATTTTGTGGAACATTTTTCCTTGGCCCCCCCATAAGGCAGGCAACCTGCTCACCAACCGCACGCCCTCCACGCCGGAACTGGATGTGGGCGTAGAATTTGCCAAAATGCTCTTGGAGCTGGTGCCGGGCATGCAGATTGTGGCCATTGGCCAAAAGGCGGCGGACACCCTAAGCCGCTATGGCATAGGTTGCACAGCAGTACGCCATCCCTCCATGGGCGGTGCGGAGACCTTCAGAGCCCAGGTAGCGGAGCTGTTCCAAGGGAGTCAGGACTGAGCAAGTAGCTTGGAGGTGTAGCTCATGGATGTGGAAAAAGAAAATAGCGAGCCTGTGCAAGCTACGGTTAAGGCCACCCAAGGACATATTTCCCGGGAACAGGCGCTGAATGTGGCCTTGAATATTGGCAAGGTGCTCCTCAAAAGTGGCGCGGAAACCTCCCGGGTGGAGGACACAATTGCCCGCTTTTGTCGTAGCTTTGGCTATCACGATGTGAACGTCTTTGCCACCCCCACCATGATTATCATCGGTGACGAAACCGCGGCCAACGCGTCCTTGATGTGCCGCATTCGCTATCGCAGTAATAATTTAAGCAATGTGAAGGCCGTGAATGATTTTTCCTATGGCTTAAGGCCCGAAACCTTTAATTACGAGGAGACCATGGCCTTTTTGCAGCATTTGCTGGTTCAGAAGCCTCCCTATGGCAAATGGACGGTGTGCCTGGCGTCAGCTCTGTGCTCGGCGGCCTTCGCCAGCATGCTGGGTGGCAATAGCCACGACTTTTGCGCCGCCTTTGTTACAGGTGGCTTAGCCATGACTCTGTTGTGCCAGCTGACCAGCTATAGTCTGGGGGCCTTTTGGGAAAATACCGTGGCCGGCGCTGCCATTGGTGCTTTGGCCATTTTGTGCTGCTCCATTAGCGTGCAGTGTACTCGTACCAACATCATCGTAGGCTCCCTGATGCCCTTTTTGCCGGGTCTGGCCTTTACCAACGGCCTGCGGGACTATTTGAGCGGCGATTTGATCAGCGGTAACAGTCGTATCGCCGAGGCGCTGCTCTTTGCGGTTTCTATTGCCTTTGGCTTAGCTCTCACGCTTTTAGTGTGGTACCGGTGGGGCTGGGAGCTGTGGCCCATGCCCAGATGAAAAGCACGGGAACACTGGGAGCTGTGGTCAGTGCTCAGATGATGATTTTTTTAGAAAGTAGGTGGCAGGCATGGTCCTTTTAAATTATCCTGAAGCCTTCGTCTTTGCTATGCTGTCCACTATGGCCTTTGGCATTATTTTTCAGGCCCCCCGTCGCTCGCTGCCCTTGTGCGGTGTAGTGGGTGCTGTGGGCTGGCTGGTGTATATATACTTGCGTAACGGGGCGGAGCTGGATTCCTTTTACGCTAACTTAGCGGCGGCGCTGGCCGTGGCCCTCCTCAGCGAGCTGGCGGCCCGAGCCTTTAAGGCGCCGGTAACAGTTTTTGTCATTCCCGGGATATTTCCCATTGTGCCGGGCCTGGCCATGTACAATGGCATGACGAGTATTATTGAAAAGCAGTATGATTTGGGTATGTCATTGCTGCTGCAGGCCGGCATGGATGCCTCCGCCATTGCGCTGGGCATCATGTTCATCGGCAGTTTATTTAGAGTGATTAAAATCAAACGGGAAAGGAGCCACAAGCATGGATGAAATACAAGCACAAAATATGGAAAAATCCATGACTAGGGAGCAAATCCTTGAGGTGGCTCTCAACATGGGCGAGGCCCTTTTAAAAAGCGGTGCGGAAACCTCCCGGGTGGAGGATACGATTATGCGCTTTTGCCGAAGCTGTGGCTATCACGAGGTGAATGTTTTCGTTACGCCCACCCTTATCCTGCTGGGGGACAAGGCTGCACCTAACTCCACCATGATGAGCCGTATCCGCAATCGTAGCACCAATTTGACCAATATTAGCGAAATCAACGATTTTTCTTATGATATCAGCAAAAAGCCCGTGGATTACCCCACGGCCATGAGCAAGCTGCAAAATTTTCTGCATCGTCAGCCGCCCTATGGCAAATGGATACTGTGCCTAGCCTCGGCCATGTGCTCCGCCACCTTTGCAGGCATGCTGGGGGGCAATAGCCACGACTTTATGGCTGCCTTTGTTACAGGTGGTTTGGCCATGGTGCTGTTAAAGCAGCTGGGGGGCTATCGTCCCAGTGCCTTTTGGGAAAATGCTTTGGCCGGTGCCGCCATTGGTGCCTGCACCATTTTGTGCTGCGCCATCAGCGTGCAATGCACCAAAACCAATATCATTGTAGGCTCCTTGATGCCCTTTGTGCCCGGTGTAGCCTGCACCAATGGCCTGCGTGACTACATGGCGGGGGACTTGGTCAGCGGCAATAGTCGCATTGCGGAGGCCTTGCTTTTTGCAATTTCCATTGCCATTGGCTTAGCCTTTAGCCTTTTAGTTTGGTATCATTGGGGGTGGGATTTATGGGTCGACAAATAAAGAACTATAAATACACTAAGGGCACCGCCTCCTGCCCAAGGGAGGTGCTCTGATGCCCATAGATTATTTTAGCGCCCTAGCCTTTTCCTTTTCCACCACCATTGCCTTTGCGGTGCTGCTGCAGGCGCCCCGTCGGACGCTGCCCATTAGCGGTGTTATTGGCGCCGTGGGCTGGGTCGTGTTCCTATATGTGCGCAAGGAAATGGGCGCCAGCTCCTTTTATGCCAATATTTGCGCTACGCTGATTTTAGCCCTGCTCAGCGAGTTGGCGGCCCGCATCTTTAAAAAGCCGGCTACCGTTTTCGTCATCCCCGGCATTTTTCCCATTGTGCCGGGTTTGGGCATGTACAATGGCATGGCCCAGCTTATCGAAAATAAATATGAGCTGGGCATCAACCTGCTGCTGACCGCCGGCCTGGATGCGGCGGCCATTGCCCTGGGCATTATGTTCACGGGCAGCTTTTTCCGGGTGCTTAAAATAAGCGCCGAGCGTAAGCGCTTTGTGAAGCTTTTAAGCAAGCGCAAGCAACAATAGTGATTGTTATTTTCCTGCGTTGGGGCAAGGGTACTGACGCAGCAAGATTTGTTTTAGATAATGAGAAATGAGGGGGAATATGGGTCTTTTAGAATTATTTTTACTTTCGGTGAGCCTGGCCATGGATGCCTTTGCGGTGTCCATTTGCGGCAGCATGGTGCTGACTCCTGCCGACAGGACGGCAGGGGCATTGCGCTTTGGAGCTTGGTTCGGCTTTTTTCAGTTCCTCATGCCGCTTATCGGCTATTTTGGGGCAATTTCCTTTATCGATTACATCACGGCCTACGATCACTGGCTGGCCTTTGCCCTGCTGCTGTATTTGGGCGTAAATATGATTCGGGAGGCCAAGGAGGCCTGCAGCGTCAAGCACAGCTATACCACCAAAGAAATGGCCGTGCTGGCCGTGGCAACCAGCATTGATGCCTTGGCGGTGGTCAATAGCGTGGCCTTTTTGAACCCCATTATCTGGCTGGCCTCCAGCATGATTGGGGTGGTGACCTTTGCTATTGCCACCTTCGGGGGCATGGCCGGCTTTCGCCTGGGCTCTGCCGTGGGCAAAAACGCTAACATCATCGGTGGCTTGGTTTTGATTGCCATCGGCGTCAAAATTGTGCTGGAGCACACCGGTTTTATCTAAAGCAAGCCTGAGGGCTGGCTTTTGAAGAACAGCCATAGGGCGCAGAGTGCATGAACAAAGGAGGTACAAACATGATTACAGTAAATAAAGAACGTATGCTGGCAGAATTTAAGGAGTTGGTGGCCATTCCCTGCCACACCCTCAAGGAGCGTCCCGTTTTTGACTATCTCAAGGCTAAGCTGGAGAGCTTGGGCTTTACTGTGGAGGAGGACGACGCTGGCGATAAATTGGGCGGCAACTGCGGCAATTTGTGGGCCTTTTTGCCCGGTACCAAGGCCGGCGCCACCGCAGTGCTGCTTTCTGCCCATATGGACGGGGTGGAGCCCTGCGGTGGCACCACCGTGGTGCAAAGGGACGGCGTGCTCTATAGCGATGGCACCACCATTTTGGGCGGTGACGACAAGAGCGGCGTGGAAGGCATTTTGGAGGGTTTGCGCTTGCTGGCAGAAATCGGCGCACCCCACGGGGACATTCAAATCCTCTTCACCATTGCGGAGGAGGGCGGTGTCAACGGCTCCCGCTGCATGGATAAGTCCAAGCTGCGGGCTGAGGTGGGCTATGCCTTGGACGGCGAGGGTGCACCCGGTGAAATCGTAGTAGGGGCACCGGGGCAATATCGCTATACCATCGAGGTCCACGGCAAAAAGGCCCACGGTGGTCTGGAGCCGGAAAAGGGCATCAACGCGGTGATGATTGCCGCTAAGGCCTTGGCCGATGTGAAGCGTTACGGTCGCATTGACGAAGAAACCACCGCCAATATTGGCATTATTGCCGGGGGCGTGGCCACCAATGTGGTGCCCGATCTGGTGACCATCCAGGGCGATGCTCGTAGCCGCAATAACGAGAAGCTGGCTGCCATTCGTGACGAAATCGTTAACACCATTGTGGCCAGTGCCGAAAAATATGGCGCCAAGGCAGTGGCCAAGGTGGAGCACAAGTACAGCTCCTTTTTAGTAGCGGAGAAGAGCAGGGTGGTGGACCTAGCCAAAAAGGCCTGTGCAGCCCACGGCTTTACTCCTGACGTAACATTGACCGGCGGTGGCAGTGATGCCAACTTTATCAATGCTGCCGGGGTGCCCTGCGTGATTTTGGGCACGGGCATGGCCAACGTGCACACGGTGGAGGAATTCCTGAAGGAAGAAGACCTCTACAACTCCGCCCTCATGGTGTATGGCATTCTAGTGGCGGCAGCAGAATAAGCAAAAACATTTGTTTCGAGTAACGTTTCGTTACCCCAAGCACAAAAGCACAAAAGCACACTATCAGCAGGCAGCAGGATTTTGCTTGCGTAGTGTGCTTTCGCTTTTATTGTGTTGTTCCCGTTAAGGGGGCGGAAGGAATCAAATTTGCTTTGCGGGCTTATCAGCGTCCAGCTCCTGCAGCAGTCTATCCAAGGCCGTGTCAGGCGCCTCCTCCGAGGGCAGCAGCATATCCTCGGGGTCCTCAATAACCTCCACCTTCAGCTCCACCCCAAAGGCCTTTTTAAACCAGGACAGATGGTCCTTGAGCTGATGCATCTCAATGGTGGGGTAATGCTCCGCATGGAGGGTGAGCAGAGCGTTCTTTTTGTTAAAGCTGGGGGTCAGGGTGTGCACCATGCGCATCTCCGAGTAATCCAGGCTTTCGGCCAGGGCCAAAAGCAGGGACAGCTTATTAATCAGCTTCCAATTATTTTCCGTGAGCATTTCCTTATAAAAGCGTGATTTAAAATAATTCTTGGAAATACCATTATGCCAGCCGGCAATAGCGCTGGTAATGATTTGCTCCTTGTGGGTGAGGCCAAAAAGCTTGGCATTTTGAATCATGTAAGCGCTGTGACGGGCATGACTGTAAAAGTTGATGGTGATGCCAATATCGTGGAGCAGCGCTGCCGTCTCCAAAAGACGACGATAGCTTTTGCGCACCTTGTGCAGCTCCATCCAGCCATCGAACATGGCCAGGGCTAGCTTGGTAATATGCCGGGCATGGGCCGTATCCGATTCAAAAAGACGCAGGGTGTTTTCCCGGCTGCGCTCCAAAATATTTTTCGCAATCAAGGGCACGTTATTGGACTTGGAATAATAATCATAGAAAAGGCCTTCGCGCAGGCCACAGCCGCTGGTAATGAGCTTTTTGGCTCCCGTGGCCTCCAACAGACAGCTAATAATGCTGCTGCCGGCCAAAATAATATCGCTGCGCTCGGTGCTGAGACCGGAAATCTTTTTGCGCTGCTCCAAATTAGTTAGGCACAATTTATTGAAAAAGCTGCGAAAGGTCTGTATGGGATAGGAATAATTGTGGATTTTGGTAGCAGGATACTTTTTGGCACGCTGGATAATTTTGGCCACAGTACGAGCTGTACCACCAACGCCAATCAGGGGCAGATTGCTTTGCTTGAGCCAGGGATATTGAGCCAGCCGACTCATGATAAAGGCGTTCAAATCATTATAGACATTGGGGGGCATTTCGTTGCGGGTATTGAACATGCCAGTGGTGTTGACGGCGCCCAAGGGTAGGGAAACGCTCTCCAAAATCTTCCTATTCTTGAAGAGAATCAGCTCCGTGCTGCCGCCGCCTAGGTCGAAGATAATGCCGTTTTTCACATCCAGCGTATTGATAACACCCAAATAGCTAATATAAGCCTCCGTCTTGCCGGAAATAATGTGCAGCTGAATCCCTGTCTGCTCCGCTACCTTGGCTACCAGCTCCGGCCCATTGGACGCATTGCGAATGGCCGCTGTAGCCACCGCGATGGTTTTATCAGCCTGATAAATCTTACACATATGGGCAAAGCTGCGCATGGTGTCCAGGGTGCTGGTAAAGGCCTCCTCCGTGAGCAGGTTTTGCCCATCCACCTTTTGGCTTAACCGCAGTGCCTCCTTTTGGTTATAGACCATATTATAGGCCCCGTTTTTGTAGATATGACTGATCACCAGGCGCGCCGAGTTAGAGCCAATATCTATAATTGCTATTCTCTGCATATTCCTTCTCCTCCAAATAACTCCAAGTAACTCCAATTTACCTAAGTATATATTACTCATAAAAGCCAAAATTCCTGCGTTGGAACTTAAAATCCGTGTAAAATTGTCAAATTTATGTAAGAACGCAGGACTTTTCCCGCCCAAATAGAATAATATATGTATAATAAGTTTGGAGGCGCTGAACATGAAACGTAAGCTACATACTACCTTTGCCGCCATCCATCTAGGCTCAGAAAAGATCAGTATGCAAATCACAGAGTACCGCAACCTTGATAAGTATAAAATCATCGAACGTGTAAGTCGACGGATTCGCCTAGGTGAGGCAACCTTTAAAAATAAAATAATTCCCTTCGAATTAGTATCCGAAATCTGCGAAATTCTGCAGGGCTTTAAACGCCTGATGACGGAATATGGCGTGGAGGAATACAGGCTGCAGGCCACCACCGCCGTACGGGAGGCCAGCAACCAAATCTTTTTGCTGGACCAGATTTACAGTAAGACCGGCCTCCAGGTGGAGGTCGTGGATATGCCCAAGGAAATTTATACTAAATTCGTGGCTATTCGCAATACCTTAAAAAATGCCAAAATCTCCAGCGAGCGTGAGGGCATGCTCATGATGGATATTTCCAGCGGTGGCTTGGGCGTCACCTTGGTGCAGGATGAGCAAATTCGCTACCAGGAAAACTTTCACGTGGGCATTATCCGCATCAAGGAAAGCTTTGCCCGCAACCGTAAGGAAAGCATGCACTTTAACAAGGCACTGACGGAATTTTTAAGCAGCACCATTGGTCCCGTGCGGCAGGAGCTGCAGCAAAGCAGCGTGCAGTATTTGGTGCTGTCCGGCACGGAAACGGAGCTGCTGCTGCGGATGCTGGGCCTGGATGAGGAGCAGCTGGTGCACCGGATTAAGGCGGAGGATTTCCATAGCTTTTTTGCCAAAATGCGGCGCATGAATTTGCCTCAGCTCATTAGTGCCTACAATATTCCCGAGCATGTGGCCGAGCTGGCCCTGCCCACCGTTGTGCTCTATGAGCAGCTGCTACATTTGTTGCCGGCCAAGGAAATTATTATTACTGGGGACAGCTTTATTGATGGCATGCAGCTTTTGCATATTGGCCGCCAGACCAGCCCTGCCATGTGCAAGGAATGGGAGCAGGAGCTCATCAGTCTGTTCCACTGCATCGGCCAACGCTATATGTACGACAAGCACCATGTCCAGCAGGTGGAGCGTTTGGCAGTGACCATTTTCGAGGCCATTGCCAAATCCTACAGCATGGGCGAGTACGAGCGCTTACTTTTGCGTGCTACCTGCATTCTCCATGATATAGGCAAATATATCTGCATGCGCAGCCACTCCCTGTACAGCTATCAATTGATTTGCTCCACGGATATGTTGGGCCTGAGCGATAGGGATAAGAATATTGTGGCTCTGGCCTCCTATTATCATGCCAACAGGCTGTTTGACCAAAGCAAGCCCCAGGCTCCCCCTGTGCCTAGGGATATGGTGGCCATCGTGGCCAAGCTGGCCGCCATCGTGCGTTTGGCGGACGCTTTGGACCGCAGCTATCTGCAAAAGATTCGCAGCTGCAGCGTCACCTTAAAGGATAACAAGCTTAAAATTCAAGCTACCAGCAAAATGGATTTAGCCCTGGAAATGTGGACCTTTGAAGATAAGGCCTCCTTCTTTGAAGAAGTTTACGGCATTAAGCCAATTTTAGAACGGGTGAATAAATAATGAAAAGCTTAGAGTTAAATAAACCAGAATATTTTTATAATCGCGAACTGAGCTGGCTCTACTTGAATCTGCGTGTGTT
>CAMFZA010000032.1 GCA_946002345.1 uncultured Phascolarctobacterium sp.
TGATACTCCCCTATAAAAATGGCTATTTATCAACTGTTTGTTGTGACATAGCCTTGAAAAAAAGCGGCTGCTACCGAACTTTCAGTAGCAGCCGTAATTTTGGTGCTAATTTACACTTTCGTTTTGACTATTATTTTCTGCCGGGATAAGCCTTCAAAGCTTCACCCAGAATGTAGATAGCGCGCTCCAGGTCCTCGCTCTTCAAAACGTAAGCCAGACGAGCTTCGTTTACGCCAGCGCCAGGAGTGTTGTAGAAGCCGTTGCCGGGAGCAAACATCACGGTTTCGCCATCAATTTCGAAGTTTTCCAGAGTCCAGATAGCAAACTTTTCTGCATCGTCCACGGGCATATTAACCATGATGTAGAAAGCACCCTTGGGGTCGGAAGCCTTGACGCCATCCAGCTTAGCCAAGGCAGCCACAATGGTGTCACGACGCTTTTTATATTCCTTGTTGACAGCCTCCAGATAGGAAACGGGAGTGGTGTACAGGGCAGCTGCACCAACCTGCTCCAAAATGGGGGAGCACAGACGAGCTTGACAGCATTTAATGATTTGCTTGCTCAGTTCCTTATTCTTGCTAATGATGCAGCCAATGCGGGCACCGCAAGCGCTGTAGCGTTTGGAAACGGAGTCAATAATAATCAGGTTTTCGTCCAGCTCAGGCATGGTGCCAAAGGAACGATATTCGCCATCATAAACAAACTCACGATAAACCTCGTCTGCAATCAGAGCCAAATCATATTTTTTCACAATGCGGGCAATCATATCCTGCTCTTCAGCAGTGTAAACAACACCGGTAGGGTTGCCGGGGTTGGTCAACAGAATAGCCTTAGTATTGGGAGTGATGTGCTTTTCAATTTCCTCTTGGCTGGGCAGATGGTAGCCATTATCCACGCTGGTGGGTACGGCATTGATTTTAGCACCAAACTCCTTGCAGAAGGTGGTGTAGTTAGCGTAGAAGGGCTCAAAAACCATGATTTCATCGCCAGCATCGCACAGAGCCATTACTGCCATGATCAAGGCTTCACTGCCGCCATTAGTAACAAAAATATCTTCGATTTCATAATTCATGCCTTTTTCAGCATAATATTTTTGGATAGCCTTTAAAAGGAACATTTCACCCTTGGAATTGCTGTAGGCAATAACAGGTGCTTCGTATTGACGAATACTGTTCATAAATTGGTCCGGAGTTTTGATATCCGGTTGGCCAATATTCAAATGGTACACCTTTTTACCGGCAGCCTTGGCTGCATCAGCATAGGGGCTCAGCTTTCTAATGGGAGAAGAGGTTAATGCTTGTACGCGTGCAGAAAGTTTCATATAATATTGCTCCTTTAAAAAATATACTCTAATTACTGTCGTGGCTAGGGCCACAAGCTTACCCACATATTATAACATAAGCTAAAGCACTGCGGTAGTGCAAAATAAATATATACTGTATACATATGCAAGGTAATATGCTACAATTGTCGCTTGTTTGTGTAAAGGCCAGGGATTCCTGGAGGGATTACTCATGGATATGGTTTGACTTTTACTACTCATCGTTATATAATAATACAGATAATGCGACTGTAACAATGCTGCGCGAGTCAGTAATCATCAGAGTGTTACTGCACCACTGGAAGCAGAGAAAATAATGTTGGAGGTATTCACATGCTGCAAGAAAAGTATGCTCCCCATGAGATTGAAGCTAAATGGCAAAAATACTGGGAAGAGCACAAAACCTTTAAGGTAGAAATCGACAAAAACAAACCTAAATCCTATGTGCTGGAAATGTTCCCTTATCCTTCCGGCAATCTGCATATGGGCCATGTACGCAACTATTCCATCGGCGACGTTGTGGCTCGTTTCCGCACCATGAAGGGCTTTAATGTGCTGCATCCCATGGGCTGGGACTCCTTTGGCATGCCTGCTGAAAATGCGGCAATTAAGCATGGCATTCCTCCGAAAAAATGGACTTTAGAAAATATTGCTAATATGACCCGTCAGCAAAAGGCCTTGGGTCTATCCTATGATTGGGACCGCGAGGTTGCTACCTGCAAGGAAGATTACTATAAATGGACCCAATGGTTCTTTGAACTGTTCTACAAACGTGGTTTGGCTGTAAAGAAAAAATCTGCTGTAAACTGGTGCGACACCTGTAACACTGTTTTGGCTAACGAGCAGGTTATTGACGGCAAATGCTGGCGCTGTGACCACGATGTGGTAAAGAAGGATTTGAGCCAATGGTTCTTCAAAATCACTGATTATGCTGATGAACTCTTGAAGGATTTGGACCTTTTGGAGGGCTGGCCGGAGCGCGTAAAGACCATGCAACGCAACTGGATTGGCCGCAGCGAGGGCTTGGAGTTTACCTTCGAAATCCCCGCCTTGAACGATAAGGTTGCTGTTTACACCACCCGTCCGGATACTGCTTATGGTGTAACCTTTATGGCCTTGGCTGCTGAGCATCCCCTGATTGAAAAGATTTGTGAAAACAACCCCAAGGCTGAAGAAATTAAAGCCTTCTGTGAGCGCGTGCGCAACCAAAGCGACATCGAGCGTACCTCCAGCGAAAGCGAAAAAGAGGGCATTTATACCGGCGTGGACTGCGTAAACCCCTATACCGGTCGCAAGGTAGAAATTTGGGTAACCAACTATGTACTGTATGATTATGGTACTGGCGCTGTTATGGGCGTGCCCACCGGTGACCAACGTGACTGGATGTTTGCAGATAAATATGGCATCGACAAGATCGTGACCATTTGCCCCATTGGCAAAGAGCTGAAGCTGGAAGAAATGACCTGCGCTTACGAAGAAAAAGAAGGCATGCTGGTTAACTCCGGCGAATTCACCGGCATGGAAATGCATGCTGCTATGGCTGCCATCATGGACAAGGCCGAGGCTGAAGGCTTTGGTAAACGTCGCGTCAACTACCGTCTGCGCGATTGGCTGATCAGCCGTCAGCGTTATTGGGGCGCACCCATCCCCATTATTTATTGCCCCCACTGCGGCGAGGTGCTGGTGCCGGAAGAAGAGCTGCCGGTGCGCCTGCCTGAGGACGTAAGCTTCACTGCTGGCGCAAAATCCCCCTTGGCAACAAGCGAAAGCTTTGTACATTGCAAATGCCCGAAATGCGGCGCTGATGCAACTCGTGAAACCGATACCATGGACACCTTCCTGTGCTCCTCCTGGTATTATCTGCGTTATACCGACCCGAAGAATGCTGAAAAAGCCTTTGATAAGGATGCCAACATGTATTGGGGTCCTGTTGACCAATATATCGGCGGCATTGAGCATGCTATTTTGCACCTCTTGTATTCTCGCTTCTTCCTGAAGGTGCTGCGTGATGCTGGCCTGGTTGATTATGACGAGCCCTTCAGCAACCTGCTGACCCAGGGCATGGTTATTAAGGATGGCGCCAAGATGTCCAAATCCTTGGGCAATGTTGTTTCTCCGGAAGAAATTCTGGAAAAATATGGCGCTGATACAGCTCGCCTGTTCATCCTCTTTGCAGCTCCCCCTGAAAGAGAGTTGGAGTGGAGCGACCAAGGTGTAGAAGGCTCCTTCCGTTTCTTGAACCGCATTTGGCGTATTGTGGCCAACTTCATGCCCCAGCTGGAGCAAAAGGTTACCAGCTATGATGCTGCTACCCTGACCGAGGCTGACAAGGAGCTGCGCCGCATTCTCCACAGCAGTATTAAGAAGGTGACCAGCGATATCGAAACTCGCTTCAACTTTAACACTGCTATCTCCACCATGATGGAGTTGGTTAACGCTTTGTATGCTTACAAGGACGCTAAGCAAGAGCCTAATGCAGGTCTTGTTTACGAAGCCATCGTGGATTTGATCAAGATGCTGAGCCCCTTCGTGCCCCATATTACTGAAGAGCTGTGGCGTGGTGCTATCGACGAAAATACCAGTGTACACGACCAAGCTTGGCCCGAATATAGCGAAGAAGCTATGAAGGTGGACAATGTGGAAATCGTACTACAGGTTAATGGCAAGGTTCGTGGCCGTCTGACCGTTCCGGCAGCTGCTACCAAGGAAGAGCTGGAGCAAATTGCTTTGGCTGATGCTAATGTGCAAGCCCACATTGGCGGTGCAACTGTGCGCAAGGTAATTTGCGTACCGGGCCGTCTGGTGAATATTGTAGCAAAATAAGTAGCACATTTGCTGTGCATAATTGCATAAGGTAGTTATGCTTGTGCTCCCTAGTAGTGCAAGTGCAAATCAGAGAGTCTCTGAGAATGAAGTATTTTGTTCTCAGGGGCTCTTTTTGTTTGGTGAGGTAAAAATGGACAATAAGCAAAAGAAAATAGCTTTTATAGGGGTTTTATTATTGGGCTGTGTGGCTACTAGTTGGTTGCAGGAGGCACCTAAACCACGGCCGGCATTGCAAGCACCAACCTTGGCCCAGCAGTTGGCCGGAGAACGCAGCCAGGCTAAGCAAAGCAAAACCATGCAGGTTTATGTGAATGGTGCTGTGCAGACCCCAGGAATTTATACCCTGCCTGCGGGCGCAAGAACCATGGATGCTTTGGAAGCTGCCGGGGGTTTGCGTCCTGAGGCCAAGGCGGACAGAGTGAATTTGGCCAAAAAATTGCGGGATGGGAGCCAGGTTTATGTGCCCTTTGTTAAAAATAATGGTGGTAGCAGGCCAGCAGCTCAGCAGAGCAGCGCCCCTAGGGTGGTAGGCGGTAGTGGTGGCAGCAGTACGGGTAAAGGCGGCGTGGTTGGCACGGGCAGGAAGGTTAATCTGAATACCGCTACTCAAGAGGAACTGATGGCTTTGCCGGGAGTGGGCGAAGCAACCGCTCTACGCATTATGGCATTGCGCAAGGTGCAGCCTTTGCGCAGGGTGGAGGATTTGCTGCAGGTGCGGGGGATTGGTCAGACCAAGCTGGAAAAGCTGCGCCCCTATGTTACGGTGATGTAATCAGTTTATAGGAAATATGCCCTTGTAAATTATGCCTGCAGGTAGCTGGCAAGGAGGGGAATTGTTTGCTTTTTGTTGGCTAGCTAAAAACAAACAATTTATGGACTAAATTTTGTGAACTTAATGTGAATTATACTCATCCTCGGCGGTGGATGTGTCTTGGTATTTTGTAATAGTTGTTGTATTTTCCTGATGGAGCATGCATTTTTTGCGTGCATGGTGGTGTGTGGATGCATGGATTATTTGGGGGAGCAGTGGCCGTTGGCTGTGCCCTTTACCTGACATTAACAACAAAGCTTGGCAGCACTCTTTCCCCTATGGCATTGTTACCTGCAACGCTGGGAGCCTTTTTACTGGCACTATTTCCCAAAAGTGCAGGTTGGCGCCGGGTAGGGATGGTTGTCTTTCTACTCTGCTTAGGCTTGCTGAACGGTTTGCGGGTGGGGCCCAGTGCGGCAGAGCAATTGCAGCCCTACTTTGATAAGGATGTACTGGTTTGGGGGCGAGTGGAGCCCTTGAGCATTAAGCAAAAGGGGAATTTTACAAGTGTGCTTCTTCAGTGCGAAGCTCTTGGTGCGAGACAGCAAGTTAGGAGGCTTGAGCAGCAAGGCAAGGCTGAACAGGACGGTGGGGGTGAAGCTTTACAGCTAGGGGAGCAGGTACTGCCTTATACTGGTAGACTAAGAATAAGCTTGCCCAGCTCCGTGAAGCTGGAGAGCTTGTCTTCTGGGGGCAGCACTATGCTGGTGCAAGGACGCCTGGTACCCCTCCATAGCTTGCGTAATCCGGGCAGCTTTGATGGTGACACCTATAATAGGGTGAATAATATTGGTGGTCGTCTGCAAAAGGCACACCTGCTACAGGTCGGGATAGGGACTGCTCCTAATGCTGATGCCCAGACTGGGGAAGCAGTAGCGGGCCTCCTTAGTTGGCGGTACTGGCAGGAGCGCTTGGCTTGGTGGAATCTGGAGCTGCGTCAAAGCTTACAAAAGACTATGGGAGAGGGTGATGGCGCCCTGCTGGCAGGCATGCTCTTAGGCGGCAGTGGTGTGGGGACGACAGAAATGGAGGAAGCGAAGGAAATTTTTGCTGCCAATGGTCTTTCCCACCTGTTGTCCGTTTCGGGAACGCATCTGGTGTTGTTGGCCGGTTTGCTGAGGGTGTTTTTGCGTCCCCTGTTTGGTGGTCGTTACAAGCTCTACCTTGTGCTTTTGCTTATACTATACGCCTGCTTGTGCGGCTTGCGTCCTCCCGTAGTGAGGGCGCTGGCCATGAGCTCCGTCCTCCTCCTAGGTAGCAGGGAGCAGCAAAAACCTGACATTAGTAAGCAGCAAGCAGACAGGGGTACTTTGCTCTGCCTTGTGGCCATAGTGCTGCTGCTGTGCAAGCCCCTGTGGCTTTTGGATTTGGGCTTTCAGCTGTCCTTTGCTGCCACTGCCGGACTCATCTGGCTGCTGCCTTCTTGTCAAAGACTGTTACCCCAGGCTTTGCCAGAATTTTTATCGGAGAGTTTGGCCGTTACCATGGCCGCCCAGCTGGCAACCCTGCCCCTGCTGGTGGCCAATTTTCACCAGCTTTCGCTGATTTCCCTGCTCAGCAATGTGCTTTTGGTGCCTGTGTTAGAGCTGGTTGCTTTGGGAGGAGTGCTTGCCACGGCCTTGGCTTCCTCCTCCGTTGCCCTTTTGGTGGCTGGGGGACAGGAGTTAGCCAAGGTGGCGTCCTTTTTTCTGGACCAGCTTTTGCTACAGGGGGAGCTGCTAACCCACCTGCCCTGTAGCCAACTGATTATGGGCAGTCTACCTGCTTGGTGCGCGGTGCTGTATTATGCTCTGCTCCTTTTGTGGGCAGATTTGCCTTGGGTGCAGTTTTGGCAGCAGTGTCAACGGCAGCTGCTATTGGCCCTTATGAGCACCCTCCTTGTGGGCACCATGCTGTGGCAATCATATGGACCGGGTAAGCTCACTGCCTACTTTTTGGACGTAGGGCAGGGGGATTGCGTGGTAATTGTTTCTCCACAAGGACAGGTCTTCGTCTATGACACCGGTGGCTTGCCCAGCTTGGACACGGGTAAGCAGGTGGTGGCGCCCTTTTTACGTAGCTTGGGCAAGGGTAGGGTGGATGTGCTGTGCCTGAGTCATTATGATTTTGACCATGTGGGTGGGGCAGTGGGCCTAATGAAGCAAATGGAGGTCAAGCAAGTTCTCCTGCCTCGGGAGGCCTTGGAGCCCGGTAATCTGCAGCTGTATAAGGTTATTTCCCAAACTGCCTTGGAGCGAGGATGCTCCATCAGGCTGGTAAAGCCGGGGGAGTGCTGGAGCTTGGGCGGTGGAGTAGCTGTAAGCTTCAATACAGCCACTATCCAGGAGCATCAGGACCTAAATATGGCATCCGCTGTAGAAGGTAATGAAGCCCTCAGCGGTAACGCTGCCAGCACGGTGGCCGCTGTAGCTAGCCCCTGGGGGAGCCTACTGTTGACGGGGGACCTAGGCAGCGCCGAGGAAGAAATGCTGCCCATGGGTCACTTTGATGTGTTTAAGGCCGGGCATCATGGCTCGAAAAACAGCAATAGTGCCGCTTTCTTGCAGCGATTGCAGCCACGGTTAACAGTAATTTCCTGCGGTTATCGCAATCCCTATAACCATCCTCATCCAGAAGCCTTGGCCCGGCTTAGGGAGGTGGGGAGCGCAGTGCTACGCACGGACTTGCAGGGAAATGTGCGCCTCATTTTTGACGAATCGGGGATAAAATGCTATAGTTATATACATAATAACTATGAATTGACCAGCGTAATCAGCAAAAAGGAGTGATAGCATGCAGGAAATTAAATGCCCCAAATGTGGTGAAGTTTTCCAAGTGGATGAGGCTGGCTATGCAGCCATTGTGAAGCAGGTGCGGGACAAGGAGTTCCAAAGAGAGTTAGCCGAAAGGCAGCAGCAATTCTTGCTGGATAAGGAAAACTCCGTGCGCCTAGCTCAGGCAGAGGCTGACAACAAGCTGCAGGACAGCCTGCGGGCCAAGGACAACACCATTGCTAATTTATACGCAAAAATGAAGGCTTTGGAGGCCAAGGCAGAGCTGGATAAGGCGGGACTTAATGCCCAACTGGCTTCCAAGCAAAGCGAGCAACAGTTAGCAGTGCAGGATGCCGTGGCTGCCAAAAATTTGGAAATAGCCCAGCTAAAGGCCGATTTGGCTGCTGGAGAGCAGGCCTTGAGTCTGGCGGTAAAAAAGGCTGGTAGCGCCAAGGAGCAGGAGCTAGCCCACAAGGAAATGCAAATCGCTCGGCTGGAGGGTGATTTAAAGGCTTCGGAAAAAGAATATCTTTTTAAGGAAAAAAGCCTGGTGGATGGCTATGAAAATAAGCTGAAGGACAAGGATGAACAAATTGCCTATTACAAGGACTTTAAAGCCCGCCAATCCACTAAAATGATTGGCGAAAGCTTGGAGCAGCACTGCTGCATCGAATTCAACAGGCTGCGGGCTACAGCCTTTCCCCGTGCTTATTTTGAAAAGGATAACGATGCCCGCACTGGCAGCAAGGGCGACTTCATTTTTAAGGATTATGATGAAGAGGGTATGGAATTTATCTCCATCATGTTCGAGATGAAAAATGAAGCCGATACCACTGCCACTAAGCATAAAAATGAAGATTTCTTTAAGGAGCTGGACAAGGACCGTAAGGAAAAGGGCTGCGAATACGCTGTTTTAGTATCCCTTTTGGAGGCGGATAACGAGCTTTATAATTCCGGTATTGTGGATGTGTCCTATCGTTATCCCAAAATGTACGTGATTAGGCCGCAGTTTTTTATTCCCATGATTACCCTGCTGCGCAATGCATCCATGAACTCCCTGCATTATAAAAAGGAATTAGCAACCATTAAAAATCAAAATATTGATATTGCACATTTTGAAGCCGATATGAACGATTTTAAGGAAAAATTTGGTCGCAATTACCGCTTGGCCAGCGAAAAATTCAAAAAGGCCATTGAAGAAATCGATAAAACTATTGAGCATTTGCAAAAGACTAAGGATGCGCTTTTGTCCTCCGAAAATAATTTGCGCTTGGCTAACAACAAGGCCGAGGATTTGTCCATCAAGCGGCTTACTCGTAACAATCCCACCATGGCCGCCAAATTTGCAGAACTGGAAAGCAGGCAATAAATCTTTGCCGGAGAAGCAAAGCTTAATTCTTGTAAAATACGCGATTTAGCTTTACCAGCATACGGGAATGTGATAGAATTAACCTTACCATTTATAGGCAATTTTTACAAAATGGAGGGGTTTGCATGGAGTTATTGGAAGAAAAAATTCTTAAGGACGGGGTGATCAAAAGCGGCAATGTGTTGAAGGTGGACAGCTTTTTGAATCATCAAATTGATGTGCCCTTTATTGCGGAGCTGGGCAAGGAGTTCAAGCGCCAATTTGCCGACCGCCCTATTAATAAGATTCTTACTATTGAAGCTTCTGGCATCGGTATTGCCAGTATTGCGGCCATGTTCTTTGAAGTGCCCGTGGTTTTTGCTAAAAAATCCAGCGGCAGCAACATGGACAAGGACGTATATTTTACGCAAATTTATTCCTCTACCCATAGTAAAAACAATGATGTGGTTGTGTCCAAAAAATACCTCAACAAAAATGACCATGTGCTGATCATTGACGACTTTTTGGCCAATGGTTGCGCTCTAGAGGGCTTGATGGACATTGTGCGCCAGGCCGGCGGCATTGTGGAAGGCATTGGTGTAGCCATTGAAAAGGGCTTTCAGGGTGGCGGCGATAAGCTGCGTCAAATGGGGGTAAATTTACATTCTTTAGCTATTATTGATAAAATGGATGCCGTCAGTGGCACTATTCAGTTCCGAAAGGAGAACTAACATGGCAGGGAAGCAAGCTGTAGACGCGATTTATGAATTAGATGGAAAGATTTCTGTGGGCAAGGCCATCCCCTTTGGCCTGCAGCATATATTGGCCATGTTCGTAGCCAATATTGCTCCTATTTTGATTGTGGCCGGTGTTATTAAAATGCCTGTGGAGCAAAGCGGCGCTTTGGTGCAATCAGCCATGCTTATTGCCGGCATTGGCACCCTGATTCAGCTGTTCCCCTTATGGCGCATTGGCAGCGGTCTGCCCATCGTCATGGGCATCAGCTTCACCTTCGTTTCCATTGCCTGTGTTATCGGCAGCAAATACGGCTACGGCGGCATTATGGGCGCTGTATTGGTAGGCGGCATTTTGGAAGGCATTTTGGGATTGGGCGCTAGATACTGGCGCAGGCTGATTCCGCCCATCGTTTCTGCTACTGTGGTAACCTCTATCGGCTTCAGCTTGCTGGCCGTAGGCGCCAACTCCTTTGGTGGTGGCTTTGGCAACCCCAATTTTGGTGATGCTAAATACATTATTGTGGGTACCATTACCCTGTTTAGCTGTATTGGTTTTAATGTTTTTGCCAAATCCTTCTACAAACAGCTTTCCGTACTTTTTGGCCTGGTAGTGGGCTACATTGTGGCTGCGGCCATGGGTATGGTTGATTTAAGTCGTCTGGCCTCTGTGGATTTGGTGGCTATTCCCAAGCTGATGCCCTTCACCATGGAGTTCCATGCGGATGCCATTTTCGCCTTTTTCCTAATCTTTTTGGTTTCTGCCACGGAAACAATTGGTGATACCTCTGCTATGACCGCCATGGGTCTGGGCCGTGAGGTAACAGAAAAAGAGGTGGCCGGCTCCATCACCTGCGATGGTGTTATCAGCAGCTTGTCTTCCATTTTTGGCTGCATGCCCATCACCTCCTTTAGCCAAAACGTAGGCCTGATTGCCATGACCAAGGTTGTTAACCGCATTGCCATTGCCAGCGGCGCGGTGATTATGATTTTGGCAGGCTTATTCCCTGCTTTGGGCGTAATATTGGCGTCCCTGCCCGAGTCCGTGCTGGGTGGCTGCACCCTGATGATGTTTGGCTCCATTGTGGTTAGCTGTGGTCTTTATCGTGGCCATGCTGCTGAATTTAATTCTGCCCCAAGAGAAGGATGCGGAAAAAGCATAATCGTAGTAAATTTTTTAAAGAAGGCACTTAAATGCAAATTATTGATGCGCATATGCATTACTATGACAAGGAAGGCTTTGTGCAGGTGGCTGCCAATGCTGGTTATACCAATACAGCGGCCTGCTGGAGCCGGATTTGTCAGGAAAATAACATAGTTTTTTCCGTAGCTATGGGCAACACTATGTATACTAGCTCACGCTACGGAGGTATTCCCCCTCGTTTGATAGATCTTACCGCTCCCTTTGACGAGGAGCACTATAATCAACCAGCCAACATGGGCTATTGCATGGGCGTGCAAAGCGAGCTGATTAATGAAGCCAATGCTGAGGCTACCGCTCGTGAATTTGAGCATTACATCACCCATAAGCATTGCCTGGGTATCAAGCTTTATCCGGGCTATGAGTCCGTTTTTGTCAATGATAGGCGGCATTGGCCCCTGTTTGAGTTGGCCCGGGCTTACAAGGTGCCCGTGGTTATTCACAGTGGCGATACGGCTCGAGCTGATGGACTGCTCAAGTATTCCCATCCCCTGACGGTGGACGAGGCTGCTGTCAATTTTCGAGATGTAAACTTCGTTATTGCTCATTGTGGCTGTCCCTGGTTCATGGATGCAGCCGAGGTAGCTGCCAAAAATCCCAATGTGGCCTTGGATGTGTCCGGCCTGTTGGCTGGCAAACCCAAGCCCCTGGAGCTGTTTGAGCGCCAGGCTGGTTTTTGGCGTCAGCTGCACACTTGGCTTAACTATTTGGGGGACTACAGCAGGGTGATGTATGGCAGTGATTGGCCTTTAGTGAATATCCCTTTATATATTCGCATGATTAGCTACATTATTCCTGAAGAGCATTACGAAGAGGTCTTTTATCAAAATGCATTGCGCATATTTCCCAAGATTAAGGATTTGTTATAATTTGAGGTGAAAATTGTGGGGCAACCAAGTATTACAGAAATCGAAGCTAATCTCAAGGATTGGAACTTACTTAAGCAGCTGCCCCAGCA
>CAMFZA010000033.1 GCA_946002345.1 uncultured Phascolarctobacterium sp.
GCTTTTTACAGCTCTAAATTAGATGAGTTCGATGATAGCCATTTCAGCTGCATCGCCACGGCGGGGACCTACTCTGTAAATACGAGTAAAGCCGCCTTGTCTGCCTTCATATTTCGGAGCGATTTCTTCAAACAGCTTTTTGGTAACAGTTTCGTCAACCAGTACAGCCAGAACCTGACGACGAGCATGCAGGTCATTGCGTTTTGCCAAAGTAATCAGTTGAGCGGATTGCTTTGCAACTTCTTTAGCTTTGGTAATAGTGGTTTCGATTTTGCCATATTTGAAGAAGGAAGTTAAAATGCTACGAAACAGAGCTTTACGATTGCTGGAGTTACGACCCAGTTTTCTGTATGCCATGTGCTTCTGACCCCCTTAATTAGTCTTCATCAGTTTTGCGTAAGGACAATCCCAGATCGCTAAGCTTTTTCTTAACTTCATCCAAGGATTTCTTACCCAGGTTACGAACCTTCATCATATCTTCTTCGGATTTTTGAGTCAATTCCTCAACGGTATTGATGCCAGCACGACGCAAGCAGTTGTTGCTACGTACGGACAAATCAAGATCGTCAATGGACATTGTCGCCGGTCCATCCTTAGGTGCTTCCTCTGCTGTAGTATCGCTACCACCCTTCAGGGTTAAGGAACCAGCTTCAGAATCACCAGTATGGAACAACTTGAGATAATCAATTAAGATGCCGGAAGCCATATTCACAGCTTCGTCAGGCATAATGCTACCGTCAGTCCAAACCTCTAAAGTCAGCTTGTCATAGTTGGTAACATTACCTACGCGGGTATCATTAACAGCAAATTTTACTCTAGTAATAGGAGAGTAAATGGAATCTACCGGAATGATGCCGATAGGTTGATCCGGTTGCTTATTCTTATCCGCAGGCACATAACCGAGGCCTTTATCAACATGGATTTCCATATTGAAAACTGCGTCCTTATCCAAAGTCGCAATGTGCAGCTCAGGGTTCAAAATCTCTACATCGCTGTCAGCCATAATATTAGCTGCAGTTACCTCTTGCTCACCAGAGCATTCAATGCGCAGGACTTTTTCCTCTTCGCCTTCCATTTTCAGGCACAATGCCTTAATGTTCAAAATGATGTCTGCAACATCTTCGCGAACACCAGGAATTGTAGCAAACTCGTGCAGAACGCCGTCAATCTTGACATAAGTTACTGCGGCACCCGGCAGGGAGGAAAGCAGTACACGACGCAGGCTGTTGCCCAGTGTAATGCCATAGCCTCTCTCCAGCGGCTCCCAAACAAATTTGCCATAGCGACCATCTTCGCTGATCTCAGCTGTAACCATCTTAGGTTTTTCAATTTCAATCATTCGGAAAGCCTCCTTCTTTCGCGTATTACCACAATACGTCTCTCAGTGGGTGGCACAAGATGTTCACTAATTATTTAGAGTACAACTCAACGATGAAGTGCTCTTCAATAGGAACATCAATTTCCTCACGAGTCGGGAAACGATCTACTTTGCCGCTCAGGTTAGCAGCATCCAGAACCAGCCAAGCCGGAACTGCTTTAGTAGCCAGAGTTTCGTCCATGCCTTTGAAATATTCCTTAGCACGGCTGTTTTCCATAACGCTAACAACGTCACCAGCTTTAATCAAAGCGGAAGGAATGTCCAAACGCTTGCCGTTAACAGCAATGTGGCCATGTCTTACGATTTGACGAGCTTGACGGCGGGTGTTAGCCAAGCCCAGACGGAAAACAACGTTATCAATTCTTCTTTCCAAAAGGATCAACAGGTTTTCACCGGTGATGCCTTCCATTTTCTTAGCTTTATCATAGTAGCCACGGAATTGTTTTTCCAGGACACCATAGATAAATTTAGCTTTTTGTTTTTCAGTTAACTGAATGCCATACTCGCTTTTCTTTCTGTTTTGGCGTTTAGCTTGGCGCTTAGATTCCTTGCTAATGCCCAGAAATGCCGGAGCAAGACCCAAAGATCTGCATCTTTTCAGGACAGGCGTTCTATCAATTGCCATCTATGTACACCTCCAATTAAACTCTTCTACGTTTCGGCGGACGGCAGCCGTTATGCGGAATAGGAGTTACGTCCTTAATGGAGTTAACTTCCAGACCTGCAGCTTGAAGTGCACGGATAGCAGCTTCACGACCTGCGCCGGGGCCTTTAACGAATACTTCAACATTTTTCAAGCCATGCTCCATAGCAGCTTTGGTTGCTTCTTCAGCAGCCATTTGTGCAGCAAACGGAGTGCTCTTACGGCTGCCACGGAAACCGAGGCCGCCTGCGGAGGCCCAGCTCAAAACGTTACCTTCAGTATCGGAGATGGTAACAATAGTATTATTGAAGGTGGAGCGAATGTGTGCTACACCGTTAATGACGTTTTTGCTAACTTTCTTTTTGTTGCGAACAACTTTCTTGCCAGCCACTGGTTTATCCCTCCCTCGCTAATTATTTCTTTTTGCCTGCAATAGTACGTTTCGGACCTTTACGGGTGCGGGCATTGTTCTTAGTGTTTTGACCGCGTACGGGCAGACCCATACGATGTCTACGGCCACGATAGGAGCCAATTTCAATTAAGCGTTTGATGTTGAGGGATTCCTCACGGCGGAGGTCACCTTCTACTTTATAGTCGCTATCCAGAGTCTCACGAATCTTGGAAACTTCTTCCTCGGTCAGATCACGAACGCGAGTGTCAGGATTGATACCAGTTTTAGCTAAGATTTCACGAGAGAGAGTCAGGCCGATACCATAAATATACGGCAGTGCATACTCAATGCGTTTATCTCTCGGCAAATCGACACCAGAAATACGTGCCATTAATGTGCACCTCCTTCTTAACCTTGTTTTTGTTTATGCTTCGGGTTTTCGCAAATTACCATTACATGGCCTTTACGTTTAATGACTTTGCATTTTTCACATATTGGCTTAACAGACGGTCTTACTTTCATAATTTAAACCTCCTCTTTGCCTGTCTTGGTTATTTATACCGATAAGTAATTCTTCCACGATTGAGGTCGTACGGAGTAAGCTCCACGGTAACCTTATCACCAGGCAAAATCTTGATGAAGTTCATACGAATCTTACCGGATATATGTGCTAGAATTACGTGACCGTTTACCAGTTGTACCTGGAACATAGCATTGGGAAGTGCTTCAAGAATTGTGCCTTCAACCTCAATTACATCCTGTTTGGACACTTCTTTACCTCCTTATTTGCTACATCCGAGACTAGCCTTAACATCAGCATATACCTTGTCGATAGCCTGCAGGCCGTCGATATCTTTGAATAAGCCTTGTTTGGTGTAGTACTCGATCAACGGTTCAGTTTGTGCATGATATGCTTGTAAACGATTCTTTACGGTTTCCTCTTTGTCATCATCACGTTGATAGAGGTTGCCGCCGCACTTATCGCAAACGCCCTCTACCTTGCTGGGGTTAAAGCTTACATGATAGGTTGCACCGCAAGCTTTGCAGATGCGGCGACCAGTTACACGGCCAACCAGTTCGGAGTCGGGAACAGCGATATTTACAACACCGGTCAATTTAATGCCCAGGTCTTTCAGGATTCCGTCCAGAGCAATTGCTTGCTCCTCAGTTCTCGGGAAGCCATCTAAAATGAAGCCATTTGCACATTCGGGCTTGGACAAGCCTTCGCGAACGATGCCAATGGTTACGACGTCGGGGACAAGTCCACCAGCGTCCATGTATCTTTTTGCCTCTTTACCAAGCTCGGTGCCTTGCTTTACAGCAGCACGGAACATGTCACCTGTAGAGATGTGAGGGATTTTAAATTCATCAATGAGTCTTTCTGCTTGAGTGCCTTTGCCAGCACCCGGAGGTCCCATTAAAAGAATATACATTCTGAATTCCTCCTATTTCATAAAGCCATGATAATGACGCATCAGTACCAGAGACTCTATTTGCTTCATAGTATCCAATGCAACGCCAACTACGATCAAAAGAGCAGTACCGCCAAAGTAAATACCTTCGATGCGGGTCATCCAGCCAATAGCATGAGGCATCAGCGCGATTAAAGAGAGGAAGATGGCGCCTGCCAGAGTTATTCTAGACATTACTCTATCAAGATAATCGGTTGTAGGCTTACCAGGACGAAGTCCAGGGATAAAGCCGCCGTTCTTTTTGATATTGTCGGAAAGGTCTCCAATGTTAAAGCTTACTGCTGTATAGAAGTAAGTGAAGAACAAAATCATCAGAACGTAGAGAGTAGTTTGCAAGGGACTACCCCATTCAAACCACTTGCCAAGGGTTTTAACCCAGGGTACATCCACAAACTGGGCGATAGTCACAGGAAACATCAAAACGCTGGAAGCGAAGATGATGGGAATAACGCCTGCTGTGTTGACCTTTAGGGGAATATAGCTGGTATGACCGCCATATGCTTTCTTGCCTACAACACGTTTTGCATATTGAACGGGAATTTTGCGAATACCCTGGGAAATCATGATTACAAAAACAATCATGGCCAGAGCAATAGCCGCGAACAAAATTACATTCAAAATGTTGACCGTGCCTGCTTGTAAATATTGGAAAATTATTTTGAGTCCGTCAGGTAGTCGGGATACGATACCGGCAAAGATGATCAAGGAGATACCATTGCCAACACCTTTAGCAGTCATCTGCTCACCAATCCACATGAGGAAGACTGTTCCTGCGGTCAGAGTCAGGGCAATCAGCAGAATCGAACCGATTCCGGGGTTATTGATTGCCATGCGCAGGCCATAGGCCATGCCGCAGGCTTGGATAAACGCCAAAGCCACCGTCAGCATACGAGTAAGCTTTGTCGTTTTCTTATAGCCTTCTTCGCCTTCCTTGGACCATTGCTCCAAGGTCGGTACAACCACCTTCAACAGCTGCAAAATAATTGAAGCGTTAATATATGGGGTAATACTCATAGCAAAAATTGAGAATTTGCTCAAGGCGCCGCCACTGAACATATCCAACAGGCCAAACAGGTTGCCACTGCGGAAAAGCTGTTCAATTACTGAGGCGTTGACGCCAGGAACAGGGATATGTGTTCCAGCCCTGAATACGATGAACATGGCGAGAGTAAATATAACTTTTTGCCTGAGTTCTGTTATTCTAAAAATGTTTGCGAGGGCTGCTAACACTTTAGATCACCTCAATCTTACCGCCAGCTGCAATGATTTTTTCTTCAGCAGATTTGCTGAAGCCCATAGCTTGAACAGTAAGCTTCTTGGTCAATTCGCCATTGCCAAGGATGCGGATACCGTCGCGAACATTCTTAACGATACCTTCTTCAATGAGCATTACAGGTTCAACAACGGTGCCGTCCTCAAAACGGTTGAGTACGGAAACGTTGATTTCAACATAGTCTTTACCAAATTTATTGTAGAAACCGCGTTTCGGAAGACGCAGGTACAAGGGTCTTTGACCACCTTCAAAACCAGGGCGCTTTACGCCGCCGGAACGGGACTTTTGACCCTTCTGGCCTTTGCCGGAAGTTTTGCCCAGGCCGCTACCCAGGCCACGACCTACGCGAACTGCTACACGTTTAGATCCCGGAGCGGGAGACAATTCATGTAAATTCATCTTCAAGTACACCTCCTTGTCTTACGCTTCTTCAACTTTCACGAGATGTTCTACTTTATGAATCATGCCGCGAATAGTCGGAGTATCTTCTTTAACTACGCTAGTATTAATTTTGCCTAAGCCCAGAGCCTTTACGGTTGCACGTTGATCTTTGGGGTAACCGATCAAGCTGCGGGTCAGGGTGATTTTAACTTGTGCCATGACAAATTCCTCCTCTTAGCCCAGCAGTTCTTCTACGGTTTTACCACGCAGAGCTGCAACAGATTCAGCAGATTTCAAGGTTCTCAGAGCCTCAATGGTTGCACGAACCATGTTATTGGGGTTGTTAGAACCTTGAGATTTAGTCAGGATATCACGAACGCCTGCCAATTCCAATACGGCACGAACGGGGCCACCAGCGATAACACCAGTACCTTTTCTAGCCGGTTTCAGGAATACGCGGCCTGCGCCGAATACACCAATGATTTCATGAGGAATGGTGGTGCCTACCAGAGGAACGCTAACCAAATTTTTCTTAGCGTCATCAAGGCCCTTACGGATAGCTTCAGGAACCTCTGCAGCTTTACCAAGGCCCATGCCTACATGACCATTTTCATCACCTACAACAACAAGTGCAGCGAAGGAGAAACGACGTCCGCCTTTAACAACCTTAGCAACACGGTTGATGAAAACGACTTTTTCTTGTAATTCGTTTTCTTTATTTTCGAAGTTCGCCACTTTATTTCCTCCTTCTCTTAGAATACAAGGCCAGCTTCACGTGCAGCTTCAGCCAGGGCAGCAACACGGCCGTGGTACAGATAGCCACCACGATCGAATACTACTTCCTTCACGCCTTTAGCCAGTGCTTTTTCAGCGATTGCCTTACCTACAGCCTTTGCAGCTTCAATGTTGCCGCCGTAGTTTTCTTTCAGATTCTTTTCTACGGTGCTAGCAGCAGCGATGGTTTCGCCGGTCTCATCGTTAATAACCTGTGCATAGATGTTAGCCAGGGAACGATATACGTTCAGACGAGGTTTTTCTGCAGTACCGATGATATATCTACGAGAACGGAGATGACGCTTTTGACGTTTCTCGTTTTTATCAACTCTGTTAAACAAGAGTTTCACTCCCTTCTTTTAGAAATTATTTCTTGCCTTTAGCGCCAGCTTTACCAATCTTACGACGAACATGTTCGCCTTCATAACGGATACCTTTACCTTTATAGGGTTCAGGCGGACGCAGGGTACGAATATCAGCAGCAACTGCACCTACCAACTCTTTATTAGCACCGCTTACAACGATCTTGTTCGGAGCGGGAACTTCAAAAGTAATACCAGCAGGCGGCTCTTTAACAACCGGGTGAGAGAAACCCAGAGTGAAGTTAATGTTGTTGCCTTGTTTAGCAGCACGGTAACCAACGCCTTGGATTTCCAAAGTCTTGGAGAAACCAGCGGTTACGCCTACGATCATGTTGTTGATCAAAGTACGGGACAGACCATGCAGGGAACGGTTTTCTTTTTCATCGTTCGGACGCTCAACAGTGATAACACCGTTGTCCATGGTCAATTTCATGTTTTTGCTGATTTGGCGAGCCAATTCGCCTTTAGGACCTTTTACGGTCACATAGTTATTTTCAATGGTAACTGTTACACCAGCGGGAACAGTAATTGGCATTTTACCAATTCTAGACACGTGCGAGCACCTCCTATCTTTTCAGTATTACCATACGTATGCAAGAACTTCGCCGCCCAAGCCTGCTTTACGAGCAGCTTTGTCGGTCATCAAGCCTTGGGAAGTAGAAATTAATGCAATACCCAGACCTCCGAGGACTCTAGGCAGTTGGTCTTTTTGAGAGTAAACTCTCAGACCAGGTTTGGAAATACGTTTAATACCGGAGATAACTTTCTCTTTATTTGCACCGTATTTCAGGCTGACTTTGATCATTCCTTGCTTGTTGTCAGCAATTACTTCAAAATCTTTAATGAAGCCCTCAGCTTTCAGAATTTCTGCGATAGCAACTTTCATCTTGCTGCTGGGGATTTCAACTTTATCGTGATGAACTGAATTTGCGTTACGAATACGGGTAAGCATATCAGCAATCGGGTCAGTCATTACCATACTTAAATACCCTCCTTCCTTGTTGTCTGTCTTACCAGCTTGCTTTGGTTACGCCCGGAATAGCACCTTTGTAAGCATATTCACGGAAGCAGATACGGCAGAGGCCAAATTTACGCATATAGCCATGAGGTCTGCCGCATACTTTGCAGCGGTTATATTGGCGAACTTCGTATTTAGGCTCGCCTTTCCATTTTTCGATCAGGGCTTTTTTAGCCACGGTATTCCCTCCTCACTTATGCGCCAAACGGCATTCCGAGAAGTCTGAGCAATTCTCTAGCTTCTTCGTCAGTCTTAGCGGTAGTTACAAAGATGATATCCATGCCACGAACTTTATCGATCTTGTCGTATTCGATTTCCGGGAAAATCAATTGTTCTTTCAGGCCCAGGGCGTAGTTGCCACGGCCGTCAAAAGCAGAAGCGCTAACACCGCGGAAGTCACGTACACGCGGAAGAGCGAGATTCATCAGTTTATCAAGGAAATAGTACATACGGTCGCCACGCAGGGTAACTTTAGCACCCAAAGGCATGCCTTGACGTACTTTGAAAGCTGCGATGGATTTCTTAGCTTTGGTGATAACAGGTTTTTGACCTGCGATTTGAGTCATATCAGCAACTGCTGCTTCCAGAGCCTTGCTGTTGCCAACTGCTTCGCCAACGCCCATGTTGATGACAACTTTCTCTACTTTAGGGATTTCCATTACATTTTTATATTGGAATTTGTCATGAAGAGCTTTAACAACTTCGGACAAATATTTTTCTTGCAATCTGGTCTTTGCCATTCAGTTATTTCCTCCTTTCCCGGAAAAATTATTTATCGATTACTTCACCGCATTTTTTGCAGGCTCTTACGAAAGAACCAGCAACTTCGGTCTTTTTAATACGGGTAGCTTTTTTGCAAGCCGGGCATACCACCATTACCTTAGAAGCGGTAATCGGAGCTTCTTTAGTAATAATACCGCCTTGAGGATTTGCTTGAGACGGTTTGGTATGACGTTTTACTTTATTTACGCCTTCAACAACCACTTTGGCTTTCTTAGGCAGAGCTTCAACGACCTTACCTTGCTTGCCCTTATCCTTACCGGAGAGAACAAGAACGGTATCGCCTTTTTTAACATGCAGCTTTACAGCATTTGCCATGTCAAGAACACCTCCTTATAGTGCGTTATCTAATTTCTTACAGCACTTCCGGTGCCAGAGAAATGATTTTCATGAAGTCTTTTTCACGGAGCTCACGAGCAACAGGCCCAAAAATACGGGTGCCGCGGGGGCTCTTGTCGTCTTTAATAATTACAGCAGCGTTCTCATCGAAACGGATGTAGGAGCCATCAGCACGGCGAACACCCTTAGCGGAACGAACAACAACTGCTTTAACTACGTCACCTTTTTTTACAACGCCACCGGGTGATGCATATTTAACAGAAGCTACGATAACGTCGCCAATATTAGCATATTTACGGTAAGAACCGCCTAATACACGAATACACATAACTTTCTTAGCGCCGGTGTTGTCACCAACATTAAGGATAGTTTGTTGTTGTATCATGGATTTCCCTCCCTTGCCGGACTAACACTCGGCAAAATTATTTTGCACGCTCTAAAATCTCAAT
Organism: uncultured Phascolarctobacterium sp.; assembly: GCA_946002345.1. Taxonomy (GTDB): domain Bacteria; phylum Bacillota; class Negativicutes; order Acidaminococcales; family Acidaminococcaceae; genus Phascolarctobacterium_A. Next base: position 9,261 of record CAMFZA010000033.1, read on the forward strand.
AACGCGCCAGCATTTATCCTTGGACAGAGGACGAGTTTGCATAATTTGTACTACGTCACCAATGTGTGCTTCGTTATTTTCGTCATGAGCTTTAAATTTAATAGTATGTTGTACGCCTTTTTTGTACAGCGGATGCTGAACGAAACGTTCTACTGCAACTACTACAGTTTTCTGCATTTTATCGCTGACAACTTTACCAATACGGGTAACACGTGCGTTTCTTTCTTCGGTCACGACTGTTTCCTCCTTGTTATACTTCAAAACAGTTAAGCCTTGAGCTCACGTTCACGCTGGATTGTTTTGATACGGGCAATGGATTTCTTTACGTCACGAATTTTCATCGGGTTTTCACATTGACCGGTTGCCATTTGAAAACGCAGATTGAAAAGTTGTTCTTTCAAATCTGCCAATTTGGTGTCTAACTCAGCAGCAGACAATTCACGAATTTCTGTTGTTTTCATTAAGCTTCACCACCCTTTTCTTGTGCGGCAGCTTCAGCTTCCTGTTGAGCTTTGGTCACAAATTTGCACTTAATCGGCAGTTTGTGGCTAGCAAGACGCATAGCTTCCTTAGCTACTTCTTCGCTTACACCGTTCATTTCGAACAGTACGCGACCAGGTTTAACTACTGCTACCCAGTACTCCGGAGAACCTTTACCAGAACCCATACGAGTTTCAGCAGGTTTTGCGGTAATCGGTTTGTCCGGGAAAATTTGAATCCATACTTGACCACCACGTTTGATGTAACGGGTCATTGCAATACGAGCAGCCTCGATTTGACGGTTGGTAATCCAAGCGGGTTCCAGTGCTACCAGACCAAAATCGCCATGGGAGATTTTGTTACCACGCATAGCACGACCGGTCATACGACCTCTATGTTGTTTACGATGTTTAACTCTCTTCGGTAATAACATATCAGATTATGCCTCCTTTGCCGGAGCAGCCTTAACTGCTTCTTTGCTTTCAGGAAGAACTTCGCCTTTGTAGATCCATACCTTAACGCCGATGCGGCCATAAGTGGTATGTGCTTCTGCAGTGCCATAATCAATGTCAGCACGCAGAGTATGCAGAGGAATGCTGCCTTCACGATAGGATTCGCTACGAGCGATTTCAGCACCGCCCAGACGACCGCCGCAGGTAATCTTGATACCCTTAGCGCCCATACGCATGGTACGGCCAACGCATTGTTTCATTGCACGACGGAAAGCGATGCGGCGTTCCAATTGAGCGGCAATGTTCTCTGCAACCAAGGTTGCGTCCATATCCGGGGTTTTTACTTCTACGATGTTGATGTCGATAGCGCTTTCAGTCATTTTCTTCAGGTCGGATTTCAGCAGTTCAATGTTGCTGCCTTGACGACCGATTACCATACCAGGTTTTGCAGTATGGATGGAAATGCGGGCTTTATTGGATGCGCGTTCGATTTCTACCTTGGAGATACCGGATAGGAACAATTTTTCTTTAATGAATTCACGGATTTTAATATCTTCTAACAAGTACTTCTCATAGTCCTTATCAGCGTACCATTTGGAATCCCAGCCTTTGATAACGCCAACACGGAGACCATGCGGATTAACTTTTTGACCCACTATCTTTTCCCTCCTTCTGACGGGATATTATTTTTCTTTAACAGCTACGGTTACGTGGCTAGAACGTTTCAAAATCTTGAAAGCCTGTCCACGAGAACGAGGATGAATACGTTTCATGGTCGGGCCTGCATCTACGAAGCAGGAGGATACGATCAGGTTATCCACGTTCATGTCAAAGTTATGCTCTGCGTTTGCTACTGCACTGCGCAGAACTTTCTCGATTACCTCAGAACCAACCTTCGGGGTGAATTTGAGGATAGCGAATGCTTCACCAACGGACTTGCCGCGGATCAGATTGATTACGATGCGCAGTTTGCGCGGAGCAATGCGAATATATTTAGCAACTGCCTTTGCTTCCATTGTCTATTTCCTCCCTTCCCCTTATTTTAAACCGGTGGTCTTGTCTGCGTGACCTTTGTAAGTACGAGTAGGAGCGAATTCTCCCAATTTGTGGCCTACCATATCCTCGGTGATGAACACGGGAACATGTTTGCGTCCGTCATGAACCGCAATGGTGTGACCAACGAAAGACGGAATAATAGTAGAGCTGCGAGACCAGGTCTTAACAACTTTTTTATCATTAGCGGCATTAAGCGCGTCAATCTTTTTCAAAAGACTTGCATGGACAAAAGGTCCTTTTTTAACTGATCTGGACACTAGGTTAGCCTCCTTTCTTTATCCTGTTCTATTATTTGGTTCTACGTTTCAAAATTAACTTAGTAGAAGCTTTCTTCTCTTTGCGAGTACGAGTACCGAATGCACATTTACCCCAAGGAGTAACAGGACGCTTACGACCAACGGGGGAGTGACCTTCACCACCGCCGTGCGGATGGTCGTTCGGGTTCATTACAACGCCGCGGTTTGCAGGACGAATGCCCAGCCAACGAGAACGACCAGCTTTACCGATGCAGATGTTTTCAGCGTCGATGTTGCCAACCATACCGATGGTAGCACGGCAGTTGATGTGTACTTTACGGATTTCGGCAGAGGGCAGGGGCTGGAGCGCGTTGGCGCGGTGGTTTGCCGTCTGGTGAGGGGTGGTGCCGGGGGTCGGGG
>CAMFZA010000034.1 GCA_946002345.1 uncultured Phascolarctobacterium sp.
ATATGCTAAATTATTGATATCAATAGTAATCCATCTTTCTTATATACCTATCAACTAGGTAGATTTATTGTGTAAAAAATTAAGAAAGCAAATAGCTAACCATCCATCCACTTTCGTTAACTAAGATTATAGCACTGGGTTAACATAAATGCAAGCAAAAATCCCCAAATAGTCTAATTAATACCAACTATCTACAAAAACCATAGTAAAGACACATTCGCTCTGGTACACTACAACAAGAGGGCATACATATAGAACAACACATACCTAGGTCGAACATCGTGTTCTGTACTACGCCATACTTTTGCATATCAATTTCCTCTCTTCCTAAACGCTTATTAAACCTATAATTTCTATAGGATTTATACGTTATGTATTATTCTACTCCCTTTTATGTTTTTGTCAACACTTTTTTGCAAAAAAAGCTGCAAATTTGCTTTTCCTGTTTTTGCGGAACGAAAAGCCCTCCAATTCTGTAAATTAGTTTACATTAATTTTTACCTTATCCTCCATTTGTAAAATTTTATACGAAAACGGTTGACGATTCCACCCACTTGCGGTATCATCTAGCACATAGCTTAATAGTGAGCAATGAAGAGAAGAGTAAGCGCACGAGCTTGGCACAGAGAGTCTCCATTTTGGTGCAAGGAGGAGCAAGGGGTGGCGTTGAAGATGGTCTTGGAGCTGATGGACTGAATTACCTTTACTTAGGTCTTTAGGTCGTCCGGGTGCGCCCGTTACAGTGCTAGAGTATTAAAGGGTGAGCAAAGTCCCTGCGTACTTGATGAGGTTCATATGGTGACATATGGATGAATAAGGGTGGTATCACGGAGTTACGCCTTCGTCCCTGTTTTGTGCAGGAACGAAGGCTTTTTTATTGTTCTCAAAGCTAGCTCCCTGCAACAGCGTTCAATAATTAGGAAATAGGAAATGTTAGAGAATTTAGTTTTAGGAGGAATAAATAATGCCTATTAAAATCAACGACCATTTATCAGCAATTGTGCAATTACAGGAGGAGGGTATCTTTACCATGACCGAGCAACGGGCCAACACCCAGCGCGTGCGTCCTCTGAAGGTCTGTATACTCAATTTGATGCCCTTAAAAAAGCCCACAGAAATCCAGCTGCTGCGCCTTTTGGGCAACTCTCCCCTGCAGATTGAAGTGGATTTTTGTCGTGTTGTAACTCGGGAAACAACCCATACTGATAACTCCTATTTAGATAGAGCTTATTTGGAGTTTGATGATATCAAGGATAATTATTATGATGCCTTTTTGATGACCGGTGCACCAGTGGAAACCATTCCCTTCGAGGAAGTTGATTACTGGAAAGAAATTGAAGCTTATTTAGATTGGGCTGAATACCACTGCTATTCCATCATGACCTTGTGCTGGGGCGCCCAGGCTGCTCTGTATCATTATTATGGTGTGCATAAAACCGTGCTTCCGGCAAAATTATTTGGCATCTTCCCCTATGGCCTCACTGTGAAAAACCACCCTTTGCTGCGTGGCTTTGATGATCGCTACTTTATTCCCCAATCACGTCATACTGCGGTTGATGATGATGCCATCGATGCCTGCAAAGCCTTACAGGTGTTGTCCCGCTCCGTGGAAAACGGCATCAATGTTTGTGCAACCAAGGATCTGCGCCGTATCTTTGTCCTAGGACATTTTGAATATGACCGCTATACCCTTGCCAATGAATATTATCGGGACAAACAAAAGAATTTGCCTATTGAAATGCCCAAATTCTACTTCCCCGAAAATGATACTACTCAAGAGCCCGTTTTCAAATGGCGCAGCTATGCTCACCTGTTCTACATGAACTGGCTGAATATCGTTTATCAGGATACTCCCTATGATTTAAGACAATTGGCTCCCGCCGAAACCGACAAGCTTAATAAGGCCTTGGACCAATATAATAAAATCCTCTTGCAGCTGCAAAGAGTGGGTGCAGAAGTCAAGCAAGAGAAATAAATACTAAAGGAGTTTATGAAAATGGCAAATGTGAATATTAATACGAAATGTGTACAGGGTGGTTATCACCCCGGTAACGGCGAACCTCGCCAAATCCCCATCATCCAATCCACCACCTTCAAGTATGACACCAGTGAGGATATGGGTAAGCTCTTCGACTTGGAGGCAACGGGCTATTTTTATTCCCGCCTACAGAACCCTACCTGTGATTATGTAGCAGCCAAAATTGCGGAGCTGGAGGGCGGCACAGCCGCCATGCTCACCTCCTCCGGCCAGGCGGCCAACTTTTTTGCACTTTTCAATATTTGCGAGGCTGGTGACCATATTGTAGCCTCTTCCTCTATTTACGGTGGCACCTTCAATCTAATTGCAGTGACCATGGCTAAGATGGGCATCACAGCCACCTTCGTCTCCCCTGATGCTACGGACGAGGAGTTAGATGCTGCCTTTCAAGAGAATACCAAGGCTGTTTTTGGCGAAACCATTGCCAATCCGGCCCTCACCGTACTGGATATCGAAAAATTTGCTCAGGCAGCCCATCGTCATGGCGTGCCCCTGATTGTGGATAACACCTTCCCCACCCCCATCAACTGTCGTCCCATAGAGTGGGGTGCCGACATCGTTACCCATTCTACTACCAAATACATGGATGGTCATGGGGCCTGTGTAGGCGGTGCCATTGTGGATGGTGGCAACTTCAATTGGCTAGCACATGCAGACAAATTCCCCGGACTCTGCCAGCCCGATGAGTCCTACCATGGCATTACCTACGCAGAAAAATTTGGTCAGGCCGGTGCCTTCATCACTAAGGCTACTGCTCAGCTAATGCGGGATTTTGGCTGTACCCAATCACCCCAAAGCGCCTTTATTTTAAATTTAGGACTGGAATCCCTGCATGTACGTATGCCGCGCCATGTGGAGAATGGGCAGGCCGTGGCAGAGTTTTTGGAACGGCAACCCCAGGTAGGATATGTTAGCTATCCAGGCCTGCAATCCAACAAATACCATGCCCTAGCTGAAAAATACCTGGGTAATGGTGGCTGTGGCGTTGTTTCCTTCAACCTGAAGGGTGGTCGCAAGGCTGCAGAAGCCTTTATGAAGCGTTTAAAAATTGCGGCCATCGAAACCCATGTAGCCGATGCCCGTACCTGCTGCTTGAACCCTGCCACCAGTACTCACCGCCAAATGACGGATGCACAGCTGGCTGCCTGCGGTATTCCTGCCGGCTTGGTACGCATCTCCTGCGGCCTAGAGGACAAGGCAGACTTAATTGCTGACCTTGCACAGGCTTTAGCAGGCATTGAATAATCAAGAAATTTTGTTTGTCAGCCACTAAGACAGCAAAACATTACAAAAGCGTCAATTTTCTTCCTGTATTACGTAGAAAATTGACGCTTTTTGTTTTTATTATAAGTATCAAGATGGTAGTGTTTTATCAGTAACGAAACATTACCGAAAATAATGTTCTGCTTAAGTTTCGTAATTATTCAGCTTGCTGCACAGCATGGTCAGACCACCCAAAAGCCAAAAGCATAAGCCCATTTGAGTATTGAAATATACATGATCCGTAAGACCACCAACAGCAATACCCACCGTGGCCAGCACGTAGCCCCGTCCCATGGCCTTAAGCCATAGGCTGCGACCTGCATAAGCCAACCTCCAAGCCGTAGGCAGGAAGATGCCCCACCAAATGAGCAGGAAAACCAAGAGCCCGTGATAGCCCAGCTCTGCACACACATTGAGGAAAATATTGTGGCAGTGGTACATAATCACGCTGGTGTCCTCTAAGTAAAAATTGTAATCCGGGTACACAAAGCGATAGCCATACCAGCCCACGCCTAGGTGAAAATCCTCGATCCCGGAGGTTGTGCTTTCAAAGTAGGCAATACGCAGGGCAGCGGAGGGGTCCTCACCGCTAGTGATGGAACTGAGCCGCTGCAGCACCGCCGGTCCCCCCACTGCCAAGGCAATGGCACCAGCAGCCAACACCGGTCCCACCGCCTTGTGACAAAAAAGCACGCAAAAAGCTAACAGCATGGCGGCACAGGCCAACCAATTGCCACGGCTATAGGTATAAAGCAGGCACAATGCTGCCAAAGCACCGACCACGGCGAAGGCCCCACGCCAAAGCTTCTGCTCCTTGGTCATATTGAAGAAGGCCGTGCAGTAAGAAATCACCAGCACTAAATAGCCTGCCAGAATATTAGGGTTTACCAGAGTGGAAAAAACCCGCACCTTTAAGTCGGGGAATTGGTCCGGATCTGACCAAATGCCTTCACCTGCCACGCCCAAAAGCTTTTGGGCAATACCGATGAGACTCACCAGCACCGACATAGCTAGGAATACACCAATGAGCTGCAGGGGGCGGGGCAAAGCGCTAAAGTGCTGCCAAAGGCCGCCGGCAGCAACTCCCTTAGGGCCAGCACCAAAGACCTGGGGACGCTCCCAGCCATGGCGCAGCAGCACAAAAAGGAGCGCACTGTACTGCCCTGCCACATATACATAATTCCACGAAGAGATAAACTGATTCTTAGAAAAATGTAGCGAAACCACGCCGATAACAAGCAGCAGGTACAAAAGTCCCTGCTGCCAGCTTTTCAGCACACAGGGCTGCTGCCGCCCCTTCACATGCGCCACCAGAGCCGCCGCCAAGAAGGTCACTCCCACACAAAACGCTGTAAACTCCTGATGGAGTGGAATCACCGCCACCGTAAATAACAGCATGTAATATATTTTGTTGTCCAAATACTCAACAAACTGCTTCATATAGCAGAATCTCCCCCAGTCAGCTCGCAAGCTCGCTGCCAGCCCCCTCAGTGAGGGGGCACAAATTATACAATGCTAAAGTACAGGATTACGAATTCATAAAACAACGAACTAAAAATGAGTAATGATTAAAAATTCCCAAGGAATTGAGGTTTTAATTCATCTTTTCCCTCTGCTCCAAAAGCATCTTCTTAAACTCGCCCACTAGATACAAGCTGCCACACACGCACACCACGCCATCTGCGCCAGCACCAGTCATAGCAGCCTCATAAGCCTGCGCCAAATCCTCCATGGGAATAGCATTAGGCCCCACCAGCTTCGCAAGATCAGCAGCCTCAGCCGCACGATAGCCCTTATCCGCACGCACAGTATACACCACATCATCTGCATGAATCAAGGTTTTGATAACACCGCTCATGTCCTTGTCACCCATCATGCCAAAAACAAACTGCACCCTTTGCCCCGGATAATACTTATCCAAGGCCTTGCGCAGAGCCTCCGCACCATTGGGATTGTGTGCGCCATCAAGAATAATATCAGGATGCTGGCTGATGCGCTCCAAGCGCCCCGGCCACAGGGTATTAGCCACGCCAAGATGCAAGGCCAGCTCGTTAATGCGATCATCCTGCTTGGATACCAGCTTAGCAGCCACAATGGCCACACTGGTATTCTTAATCTGGTGCTCACCAGGAAGCTTAATTTCATATTCAGAGCTATAGGTATTGCCAGCATAAAGCGTGAACCTTTGCCCCTCCATGGAGCTAGCTACCTCCTCCCCACGGAAAGCCTTACCATACAAATATACAGGCGCTTCCTTGAACATGGCAAAGCTAATAATGGGCCCCAAGGCCTCATTGCCCTCGGCAGCAGTAACCACAGGCACCTTCTCCTTAATGATGCCCGCCTTCTGCATAGCAATGCGCTCCACAGTGGCGCCACAGCGATCCGTATGATCCAAAGCTACGTTAGTGATAACGCTCACCACAGGGGTAATCACATTGGTGGAATCCCACAGGCCGCCCATGCCCACTTCAATAACTGCGTAATCCACCTTGTTTAGATAAAAGTAGAGAAAAGCCGCAGCTGTGAGAATTTCAAATTGGGTGGGCTGCTCACAAACGCCTTTTTTGACAATACTATCCGCAGCCACCTTGACAGCGGAAATAACCATAGCAAAATCATCATCACTAATATCCTTGCCATTCAAGGTGATGCGCTCATTGTATTTTACAAGGTGGGGCGAAGTAAACTTGCCCACCTTCAAATTAGCAGCCAACAAAATATTGGTAATCATGCTAGTGACGGAGCCCTTGCCATTGGTACCGGTAACATGCACAGTCTTGATCTTCTGCTCCGGATGATCCAACTCCTTCAGGAGACCTTCAATGCGCTCCATGCCCAGCTTAATGCCAAATTTACCCAGGCCATCTAAATAGCCCAAGCTTTCAGAGTAATTCATATTCTGCCTCCAAGCTTTAAATCCAGCTAAATATAGGAAAGCCTCCCCTAAGCGGGGAGGGAGACCACTTGCAGTGGGGGTTTTCTTTGCGTATAAGCTTATATTTTCTGCAAATAAGCCAGTCGCTCGTTAATTGCAGCCTTCTTGCCATTGAGTTCTTCAGCCTTAGCCTTTTCCTTCACGATAACAGCCTCGGGAGCTTTAGCCAGGAATCCGGCATTGCCCAGCTTACCCTCAACACGGCTCAGCTCCTTATCAATAGCAGCCAGCTCCTTGTTCAAGCGGGCAGTTTCCTTTTCTACGTCGATAAGACCCGCCAGAGGCAGATATACCTCAATACCGGATACAACTGTAGCCATGGCATTCTCCGGCTTAGCAGCACTGTCGTCCAGCACGGTCAGCTCGCTGATACCACCCATCAGGTGAATGTAGTTGGCATTAGCTTCCACACCAGATTTCAGGTCAGCAGCCACCAGCATGGTTGCCGGAACCTTCTTTCCAGGCGGCACATTAACCTCAGCACGCATATTGCGCACAGCCTTAATGCTTTCCATGATAGCACCCATTAGGCGCTCTGCTTCATCATCAATCAATGCAGGGTCAGCCTCAGGCCACTTGGAAATCATGATGCTTTCTGCTTCGTGGGGCAGGCATTGGTAAATTTCCTCGGTGATGAAGGGCATGTAGGGGTGCAGCAGCTGCATAGCGCTGGTGAGCACCTTAGCCAGCACATGCTGTGCGGTGGCGCGCTCCTCAGCATTCTCTTTATTGTACAGACGGGGTTTAGCAAGTTCAATGTACCAGTCGCATACCTCGCCCCAAATGAAGTCGTAAATCATGCGGCCTGCTTCGCCCAGCTCGAATTTCTCCAGCATTTCCGTAACGCCCTTAGCAGTGTGCTGCAGACGGGACAGAATCCATTTATCAGCCAGAGTATAGGGAGCCAGCTTAGCATTGGGGTCATAGCCCTCAATGTTCATCAGAGCAAAGCGGGAAGCATTCCAAATCTTATTAGCAAAGTTGCGGGTTGCCTCCACACGCTCCCAATAGAAGCGCATGTCATTGCCCGGAGTATTGCCAGTAATCAGCATAAAGCGCAGGGTATCAGCGCCATATTTATCAATAACCTCCAAGGGGTCGATGCCATTGCCCAAGGACTTGGACATCTTGCGACCTTGGCTATCGCGTACTAGACCATGAATAAAGACCTTTTCAAAGGGAATATCCTGCATGAATTCCATGCCCATAATCAGCATACGGGCTACCCAGAAGAAGATGATGTCATAGCCTGTTACCAGTACGCTGGTGGGATAGAATTGCTTTAAGAGCGGTGTCTTATCAGGCCAGCCCATGGTGGAGAAGGGCCACAGAGCGGAGCTGAACCAAGTGTCCAGTGCATCCTCATCTTGGTGAATATGGGTGCTGCCGCATTTGGGACAAGCAGTCAAATCGGTACGGCTAGCATGCATTTCGCCGCAGTCATCGCAGTACCATACGGGAATGCGGTGACCCCACCAAATTTGACGGGAAATACACCAATCCCTAATATTATCCATCCAGCCGGTATAAGTTTTGGTGAAGCGTTCGGGTACAAATTGGGTGCGTCCATCGTTTACGCAGTCCACAGCAGCCTTTACCAAAGGCTCCATTTTTACGAACCATTGGGTGGAAACAAGGGGCTCTACAACACAACCACAGCGTTGGCAGTGACCAACAGCATGGGCATGGTCTTCGATTTTTACTAAATAGCCGCCAGCTTCCAAATCGGCCACAATATTTTTGCGGCATTCTTCACGGGTTTGACCCTCATATTTGCCTGCTTCCGCAGTCATTTTACCATCCATGCCGATAACAACTACACTGGGCAGGTTGTGGCGAATACCCATCTCATAGTCGTTGGGGTCATGGGACGGAGTAATTTTTACAGCGCCGGTACCAAATTCCAGATCAACGTAGCTATCTGCGATAATAGGAATAATGCGACCATTGGCAGGCAAGGTCAGATGCTTACCAACCAAATGACCATAACGGGGGTCAGCAGGGTTAACAGCTACAGCAGTATCGCCAGGGATGGTCTCCGGACGGGTAGTAGCGATAGTTAGGTAGGTGCCCTCTTCCTCCACTACAGGATAACGGAAGTACCACAGATGTCCCGGGTCATCCTTATGCTCAACCTCGATATCAGAAAGAGCGGTGTTACAGTTTACGCACCAGTTGGTAATACGGGTACCCTTATAAATCAAGCCCTTTTCGAACAGGGTGCAGAACACCTCGCGTACAGCCTTGGAGCAGCCCTCATCCATAGTAAAGCGCTTGCGCTCCCAATCACAGGAAACGCCCAAATGCTTCAGTTGGTTGATAATGCGGTCGCCGTATTGCTCCTTCCAAGCCCAAACGCGCTTCAGGAATTCCTCACGGCCCAAATCATAACGAGTCTTACCCTCTTCTTTTTTAATAACCTCTTCTACCTTAATTTGGGTAGCAAGACCTGCATGGTCATAACCAGGCATCCACAGGGTGTTATGTCCCATCATACGATGCCAACGAATCAAAATATCTTGTAAGGTATTATCCAAAGCATGGCCCATGTGCAGCTGGCCAGTGATATTCGGAGGGGGAATAACAATGCTAAAAGCCTTGTTGCCTTCCTCTACCTCAGCATGAAAATAACGATTTTTCTCCCAGAACTCATACCATTTCTTCTCTACAGAAGCAGGGTCATACACCTTAGGAATATTATGTTCCTCGCTCATTTACAATCCTCCTTAAAATAAAAAAGCCCCGTTCACATGAACAGGACGCAAAATCAACGTGGTACCACCTATCTTCTCTGCCATAATGCAGAGCACTCAAAGCACATAACGTGTGCGAACGTTTTTGCCTACTAAATAATGCATAATTAAAAACACTTACTAGCCGTATTGGTTCAGCAAAACAGCTCCCGGACTACAGCCTTCACACCGACGCACGCAGCTTGCACCCACCGCTACCTCTCTCAATCGTCTACCGGTCAAAGCCCTTCCGTTCCTCGCCTTTAGCATATAAATTTGTTTACACTATATCTTAGCAAGTTCAAGGCTAAGTGTCAACCACTTTGTAGGAAAAAATAAAAACCGCTTCCATACCAGGACAAGAGCGGTTAAAACACTTTTCATTGTGCTTTTTTTAATAATTGTAGCATCGCTAATAAAGCATCCACATCAATACTGGAGTTTTGCTTTTGCTGCACAGCCCCATCCTGCTCATCAATTTCTTCAAAAAAAGCAGCTATGGGCACCTTAAGACAATCGTGCAAATGTAAAATGACGTCAATATTGGCACTACAGCGTCCATTTTCAATGTTGCTCAAATGGGCCTGAGTAATACCTATTTCCTTAGCAAGATTCTGCTGGGATAGCCCCTTGCTTACACGCATCAGGCGAATTTTGTTGCCAATCATTTTAATTCTGTCAGACACTTTAACCCCTCGCAGTCAACGATAGTAGCGCAGAAGCAATCTCTTGCTTCCATACCACTATTTATTATTCTGCTAAAATTATACCATAGTTTTACCCCCCCGGCAAGTTTTTTCTTATTGTTTATTTTTTACTTCCGTAGCTTGCCCAAGGCGCGACTATATTCAATTTTAATATTGTATTTATTAAATATTGGAAAATACTATTCTGTTTCCCTAAGTTCGTAAGCTATATCCTCATCCATTATCATCAGCATTAATTTAGCAATACGAGGATCAAATTGGGTGCCAATACCCTTGGAAATCTCTTCACGGACCACATGCTGGGGCAAGGCAGCACGATAGCTGCGCTTGGAGGTCATTGCATCATAGGAATCAGCTACTGCAATAATCCTGGCGAACAAGGGAATCTCCTCCCCCTTGAGCCCTGCAGGATAACCATTACCATCATAACGCTCATGATGGTACCTGGCACCCACAGCCACATCGGGCAGCTCTGTAATATTACTCAAAATTTGAGCTCCCATATTTGCATGCTCTTTGATAACAGCATATTCTTCATCGGTCAGCTTACCCTTTTTATTTAAAATAGCATCGGAAACACCAATTTTACCCACATCATGCAACAGAGCAGTGTACTCCAATCTTCCCAGCTCTTCCGAGCTAAAATCCATTCGCTTTGCCAGCATTAGGGAATATTGAGCCACACGCGCCGAATGTCCATTAGTATAAGAATCCTTGGCATCTATGGTCTTGACCAAGGTTTGTACTATCTGTTTGGACATACGCCACACGCTGCGGACACGCTTTTTCTCTAAAATGTATTTTTCCTCCTTCTCGATGCAAAGAAAATAAATCTCAAGAAAAAACAATACTCCCAAGAGCAAGGAAAGCAACAAAAGCATATTGTTGGTAAAAGCTCCCCGCTGCCAGTTCAACAGAACACCTGCCAAAAGCAACAGGATTACCAACCCAGCAACAGCCATATAAGCAAGCTTTTCATTCTTACGGAATTGAATCTTCATTTAAGGTAAGCTCCTGTGATAATATACCTATACAAAAGTCTCACAAATAGTATTTTCCAAGAACAACAAACATAATTATCTTAACACTTTTTCTATATTTTAACTTATTTCTAAAAAAATGTCACTAGCTTTACCAAGATTTTGCTTACATTTTACTATCACCATACCCCCCTAATTAGCCATAAAAAAACCGCCCTATCACGGCGGCTTTTTTATGACGTTTAGCATGCCACACCCCTGTAACAGGCTAACACTTAGGGAGGAGATGAATAAGGAGAAAAAATCAGAACGGCATATATAGATATGCAAAAGCAAGTGTCCGGTTTGCTTATGTTCTCATTAGTTTTGGGTAAATCAATATTTCGCCCTGCTTGCTCATTCGATTAAAAAACCGCCCCTGCTAAGAAGGGCGGTTTAATGCGCGCATCTAAGGAAGCTGCCACTCTCACATAAACAGCACCTTATCTGTTAACATCTCTCCTGTCGCCCGCAGGTCAAGCGTTTGCTTGTATGAAGTGCTTTGCTGACTCCAGAATAACTGTTACAGCGGCGGGACCGTGTGGATTTACACCAGTTAGAACCTCATACGAAATATTGATTTGATGCTTTAATTATACTCATTCTCATTAAGAATGTCAATACTTTTGGGAGGTATTTTTCAAAAAAAATTCTTCGATAATCATTCTCAATAAGAATCATTGCAAAAGAAAAGCGCCCAGCCACCAGTGCTAAGCGCTTCTATATGTCACTATGCATTTTTTCCTACCTCTTAGTGGATATATAATACCTGGAATTCATAGAATACTTTTAACATTTTCTCTAACATGATGCTTCCTCCCTAAATTTATATTAGTGAATGTACAGAACATGAAATTCGTAGAATGCCTTCAGCATTTTCTCTAACATGGTTTACATCTCCCTTCCTCTTTGATACTTTCATTTTTCCTTTGGATGGTTATAGTATAACATGTTGGAACGCTTTTGTCCAGTAGGGCCCTTATTTGTCCCAATAGTTTTCGATTCTCCACAAACTGCGTAACCATGCGGTTTAGCAGGTCATTCTACCCCAAAAGACAAAAAAGCCGCAGAAAAAAATTCCTGCGACTTCGTGTATTTTTATATACGATTTACTTGTCATAAATCGCTTTTTGCGCCTTTTTCGGAAACATCCACCTAAGCAAG
>CAMFZA010000035.1 GCA_946002345.1 uncultured Phascolarctobacterium sp.
GTGGTGAGGTTGCTCTTCAGCTTTTTTTTTGGTGCGTTGGTTTTTTCTGTGTACTTTGTATGTTGTTTTAGCTTTTTGATTGTTCCTCGTCTATTGTATTACAGCATTTCTGCCATATCCTGCAGCATGCGCTGGGTTTTCTCCCAGCCCAGGCAGGGGTCGGTAATGGACTTGCCATACACGCCATCGCTGATAGCTTGGCAGCCATCTTCAATATAGGACTCTACCATCAAGCCCTTCACAATGCTCTTAATATCTGCATTCAGCTTGCAGGAATTAACGATATCCTTGGCAATACGGGGTTGTTCAGCCCATTTCTTACCAGAATTGTTGTGGTTAGTATCCACAATAATAGCAGGATTCTTCAGCTTGCGCTCTGCATACATAGCATACACATTGCGCAGAATTTCGTAGTGATAGTTAGGATAGCTGTTGCCATAGGGGTCCACATAGCCACGCAGAATGGAGTGAGCCAGCTCGTTGCCCTTGGTGCGCACCTCCCAGCCGCGGAAGAGGAATTCTTGCTCATGCTGAGCCGCAGCAACGCTGTTCAGCATAACGGACAAGTCGCCGGAGGTGGGGTTCTTCATGCCTACGGGAATGCCCACGCCGGAGGCGATCATACGGTGCAGCTGGTCCTCGCTGGAGCGAGCGCCCACTGCCGCATAGCTTAACAGGTCGGACAAATAACGGAAAACCTCTGGATAAAGAATTTCCTCGGCGCCGGTCATGCCGGTTTCTTCAATGACACGTACATTCATCTTGCGGATGGCGATAATGCCGCCCAGCATATCCTCCTTACCATCCGGGGAGGGCTGGTGCAGCATACCCTTATAGCCTACGCCGATAGTGCGTGGCTTATTGGTGTACAGGCGCGGAACGATGTAGATTTTATCCTTAACCTTTTCCTGAACCTTGGCCAATCTATGTAAATAATCTAAAACTGCATCCTCATTATCGCTGGAGCATGGACCGATAACCATCAAAAAGCGGTCATCCTTACCCGTAAAAATATTTTTAATCTCCTCATCACGCTGCAGCTTCAACATTTTAGAAGCTTGGCTGATAGGATAGTCCTCCATCAACGCTTGGGGCGAGGGCAGGACCTTGATGAATTCCATTTGCATGCTCATAGCTTTTCTCCTTTTACATATTCTTAACAGGCACAGGACCTCTGGAAATAGCGATGGTACCGGTACGCGCGATTTCAATAATCTCAAATTGCGCCATCATCTCACAAATCGCTTCAATCTTGCCTTGGGAGCCTGTAATTTCAATAACAACGTTTTCAGGGCTAATATCCACGATTTTACCGCGGAACACATCCACGATATTGCGAATATCCTTCAGAGTTTCTCTGTTGGCGCGCACCTTTAACAGCACCAGCTCGCGCACAATGGAATCAACCTCTCCCAAATTAACGATTTTAATGATATCAATCAGCTTGGAGAGCTGGTTAATAACCTGCTCCAGCTCATGCTTATCCTCTACAGAAACCTCGATGTTGATGCGAGTCACATCTGTTTCTTCCGTATAGCCTGCGGAAATGCTTTCAATATTGAAGGCACGGCGGCTGATAAGGCCGGATACGTGGGTCAAAACACCGGGTTTATTGTCTACCAAAATAGCTAAATTATATTTTTTCATTACTTTTATTCTCCTAATACCATGTTATCCAGCTGTGCACCAGGTGCAACCATGGGCAATACGTCCTCATTAGGAGGCAGGATGACATCGATTAAGGTAGCACCCTCGCCCTCTAGAGCGGCCTGCAAATTAGCCTCAAAGCCATCCAAGCCTTGAATGCGCACGCCCTTAATACCCATGGCCTCTGCCAATTTTACGAAATCAACCTTGGTATCCATAATGGTGTTGGAGAAGCGATGGCCGTAGAACAGCTTTTGCCATTGGTAAACCATGCCCAAAACACTGTTATGCAAAAGCACAATTTTTACATCGATATTATTGTCGGCCATAGTAGCCAGCTCCTGAATGTTCATCATCACGGAGCCATCACCGGTGAAGACCACAACCTTGTGCTCGGGCTTGGCCAGCTTAGCACCCATAGCAGCAGGCAGACCATAGCCCATGGTACCCAAACCACCGGAGGTCAGGAATTGACGAGGCTTGCGGCTATTGAAGAATTGAGCAGCCCACATTTGGTGTTGGCCCACATCGGTTACTACGATGGTATCATCATCCACAAGCTTGGAGACAGTTTCAATCAGCTGCTGGGGCAGAATGGTATTAGCTTCATGGTTATACGCAAAGGGATGCTCCTTATTCATAGCGATAACATGCTCGCGCCACTCCTGAATCTGCTTTTCGTAATTATCGCAGGAACGAATCATCAGGTTCAAGAAAATAGGCATGGACCAACGTAAATCACCAAAAACAGGATATTCCACCGGCACATTCTTGTTGATTTCGGCTTTATCAACCTCAAAATGCACGATTTTGGCATTGGGCGCAAAGGCGCTAAGCTTGCCGGTTACCCGGTCATCAAAGCGAGCACCCAAGGTGATCAGCAAATCGCATTGCTGCACAGCCATGTTAGCCGCATAGGAGCCATGCATGCCCACCATGCCCAAGAAGCCCTCGTCGGAGGAGGGAACGCAGCCTAAGCCCATCAGGGAGGTGATCACAGGAATACCGGACATCTTGACAACCTCCCGGAACAGCCTGCTTTGCCCGGACAGAGTTAAGCCGCCACCAATGAAGAACAGAGGGCGTTTAGCATTTTTAATAGCCTCCACAGCAGCCACAATCTCTTCTTCCTTGCCAGTGAATTCGCCGGAATAGCCACGCAGATTAACTGTCTTAGGATATTCATATTCAAATTGAGTAGAAAAAACGTCCTTAGCGATATCGATTACCACAGGGCCCGGACGGCCGGTACGAGCAATGAAAAAGGCCTCTTTAATAACCCGGGGCAGCTGCTCCACCTTTTTTACCAAATAATTATGCTTGGTAATCGGAGTGGTAATACCCACAATATCAGCCTCCTGGAAGGAATCCTTACCAATATAGGGATTGCCTACCTGGCCAGTAATGCAAACCATGGGAATAGAATCCATGTTCGCAGTGGCGATGCCGGTAATCAGATTGGTAGCACCGGGGCCAGAGGTAGCAAAGCAAACGCCCACCTTGCCCGTAGCTCTAGCATAGCCATCAGCGGCGTGCACTGCACCCTGCTCATGGCGAGTCAAAATATGGGGAAATTTAGCCTGGTAAACTGCATCATATAAGTCCAACACTGCGCCACCAGGATAACCAAAAACAATGTCAACCTCTTCTCGTCTCAGGCTTTCTAAAATAGCCTGTGCGCCATTCATCAACAAGAGATAACTCCTCCCAACCTAGAAAATATATAATCTCTTTAATTAACCTATTATAATCACACCGTACAACTATGGGCTGCCAGCCATTCTAAACAGCAAGTCAGCTTCGGTAGTACCTGTATGCTATGTATCTCCTACAGAAGTACACCACAACTGTAAAAGAAGGTAGATAATTACTCTAATTGTAGCACATTCTGTTACTGTAAGCAATTAAAAATAGTAATAGCGTGTAATTCTTTTTTGCAAAATTCTTTACACTTTTTGTCTATTTTGCTCTTTGTCAAAGCTAAACAGCAAAAAAAGGCTAGCGCTACTGACCATTGCAGTCAGCAGCGCTAGCTTTTTACTTGATTTTATAGTGAACTCCTGTTTCGAGTAACGTTTCGTTACAGGAGTTCAATTCAGTATCTTTGTACCCATGCAACGAGCAACTCAAAGCAGCTTGTCAAGCAGCTCCGGAGTCAAATCCTCCTCACCATAGACTTTGATACCTAAGCTGGTGAGCAATGCTGATGTAACTCCCTTTCCTGCAATGGTCTTGCCAGAAAAAGTGCCATCGTAAATAGCTTTGCTGCCGCAGGAGGGACTGCGTTGCTTTAAGATAGCTACGGTGATGCCCTTTTCCTTGCACAGCTGCGCACATTTTTGCGCGCCCTCAACAAAGGCTGTGGTAACATCCTGTCCTTCTTTATTCACGACTTTAGCCTTGCCCAGCAGCACATCAGCTCCACTTCCTCCCTTAATCTCGGCAGGAGGGCGGGGCGTGGGCAAACCGCCGCTTACTTCAGGACAGAATGGCAAAATCTCTTCTCCCTTACCCTTAGCCAACAGCGCCAAAAGCAAGGTGCAGGGGTTGCCATCACCATTATAACGCACAGGATGATTCAATAAACACGCACTGACGAGAATCATTTTACCAGCTTCTCCACTACCGTGGCCAGCTTCGCTTCCCAGTCAGCGCAGTAGTCACTGCCGCCTTGGGCGCAGTCGCTCTTGCCGCCGCCGCGGCCTGAGAAGGCCGCGTTCAGCTCCTTCATCACCCCGCGACAATCGACGCTGGTATTCGGTCCTGCTACCGCAGCGTAGCTAATACGCTCTGGCTTAGCTGCTACCAAAAGGCCCAGCGTATTTTCGTGTGCAGTGAGCTTGGGGATGAAAGCCTTGATATCCTTGGCATCGAAGCCGTCCAAGGGCCAAGCGACCACCCTGACGCCCTTGGCGTCGGTAGGCGCAGCGGCCATGATCTCTGCCAGCTGCTTTTCATTCATAGCCAGCAGCTTGCTCTTTACCGCCTCCAGCTGGGCCTGCATGTCTGCCTTCAGCTTTTCGATGTGCTCCGGCCCCAGCTCCGGCTTGGTGGACATAGATTGAGCCATCTTTAGCAGGGTGCTGTTCTTCTTATCCATGTCCAGCAGCGCACGCCGTCCGCACAAGAATTCTACCCGGCAGCCACCCTTATGCTTTTCGTGACGCAGCACCTTCACGCTGCCAATCATGCCTGTAAAAGGAGGATGGGTGCCGCAGCAGGTGCAGATGTCCGCTCCTTCCACACTAACAATGCGCAAAGTGCCAGTCAGCTTGTCGTTGAATTTGCGCATTTTATCCTTCAGCTTCACAGCCTCGGTGCTATCCATATAATCAACACTTACAGGACGGTTATCCCAAATAATTTCGTTAGTGAAGAGCTCTGCCTTAAGCAAATCCTCTTCCGTCAGCTCCTTATCCAAATCGATAAAAACGCTGTCCTCATTCATATGAAAGCCCACATTATGGGCTTCAAACAGCTTCCAGCAGGCGAAGGAAAAAATATGCTCACCCAAATGCTGCTGCATTCTGTCAAGGCGCACGTTCCAATCCAGCACTGCCTTAACGGGAATGCCAACGGGTAAGGGCTCGGCGCATTCGTGATAAATATGTCCCTCTTTTTCGGATACATGCTCCACCACAATATCATTAATTTTGCCTCTGTCGCTGAGCTGACCGCCACCTTCCGGGAAGAATACGGTCTGGTCCAATTCCACTAAATATTTGCCATCCTTTTGGGTGCAGCCAGTAACAATGGCCTCACACTCTTTAAGCATGGAATTATTTTCAAAAAGCTTTGCTGTCATACTTATTCCCCCTCGAGCGCAGTCAACTGCGCCTCTAAATCTAAAATCTACTAAGGATATTGTACCACTTCAGCGGAAAAATGTGATATAATCAAATTACATTTTGCAAAAAATTTCACTTTATACGAAGCGAGGAAAAATAAATGTATCAAAATTTACTCTTTGATTTGGATGGCACTTTGACTAATTCCGCCGAGGGCATTACCAAATGCGTGCAAAACGCACTGCATCTTATGGGCATCGAGGAGCCTGATTTGAAGAAGCTGGAGGTTTTTATCGGACCGCCCCTGCGTGCCAGCTACATGAAATATTATGGTATGACGGCAGAGCAGGCCGAGGAAGGCATTGAGCTGTACCGCCAGCGCTACACTGATATTGGTATTTGGGAAAACAAGGTTTATCCCGGCATGATGGAGCTTTTGGGCCTGCTAAAGCAAAATGGCTTCCGCTTGGGCATGTGCACCGCTAAGCCGGAGGTTTTTGCAGTACGCATTGCCGAGCATTTTGGCTTCAACGACTTTTTGGTTGATGTTACTGGCTGCAGTCTAGATGGTCACACGGATAACAAAGCGCTGGTAGTGGCCGAGTCCCTGCGCAAATGGGGCTTGGATACGCCGGAGAAAAAGGCTACCGTGGCTCTTGTAGGCGACCGTCGGGAGGATGTTATGGCCGCTCATGCCAATGGCATTGCCTGCATCGGTGTGGGCTTTGGCTTTGCTGCGCCCGGAGAGCTCGAGGAGGCTGGCTGCGAGCATTATGCCAAAACCATGGCCGACTTAAAGGATTTGCTCTTGGCAAAATAATGCCGGCAACTAAATTTAGCTTTACAATGAGGTTTGTATGAATATTTATGCCATTGGCGACCTGCATTTATCCGGGGAGCCACCCACCAAGCCCATGGAAGTTTTTGGGGCATACTGGCTGGGTCACAAGGAAAAAATAAAGAATAATTGGCTCAACACGGTGCAAGCTGCTGATACAGTCATTGTCTGTGGGGACATTAGCTGGGCCATGGGGATAAAAAATGCAGCAGAGGATTTGGCTTGGCTGGCGCAGTTGCCCGGGCGCAAGCTCCTGCTCCGTGGCAATCATGACTATTGGTGGTCCAGTCTAGCCAAAATGCAACAGCTTTATGGAGAAAACTATGAGTTTCTCCAAAATGACTGCATTATGGTTGGTGATACTGCCATTTGTGGCACTCGCGGTTGGGTTTTACCCTCATCGGAAAACTTTACTCCTGAGGATGAAAAAATCTATAAGCGAGAAGCATTACGTTTGCGGCTGTCCTTAGAAGCGGCCACAAAAAATAATCCGGCTCGTATAATTGTAGCGATGCACTATCCGCCCCTTTTCGCGGCGGAGGAACACACCCTTTTTACCAATCTGTTGGAGCAGTACCAGGTGCAGCACTGTGTTTACGGACATATCCATGGCGAAAACCATGTGCTAACCTTTGAGGGAGAGCGTGCCGGGGTCAATTATAAGCTGGTGAGCTGCGATACCCAGGGCTTTGAATTGACGCGAATCTTATAATAATACACCGAGAGCGCACAAATATACTGAAATTTTATGGGTAACGAAAACTTACCAAAAAGGCTGTTCGTTTTATAATCAAAGATAAAAAAGCTAGCGCTGCTGACTATTTCCAGTCAGCGACGCTAGCTTTATTATTTACTGCTTATTCTTCAGGACCTCACTTCTCTTTCGCAGAGCTTCCAAGTCCTTATTTAATGTATTGGTCCTCTAGCTTGTCCAGAGTGCCGTCCATGTCCTTTTCTTCCATGAAAAAGTTGACATAATTGAGCCATTCCTGGTCACCCTTTTGCATCAAAATGCCAAATTGGTTTCTGGTGAAAGGATCATCCAAGAGCGGAGCTGCCAGACGAGCATCATCGCGAGTGTAACGGCGTGCTTCCATGGTCTCGGTAATCATAACATCGGCCTTGCCTTCAGCAATAAGGCCCGGAATTTCCGCATTTTGCGGATGCACCAGCAGAGTGCAATCAGGCAGATTAGCCAGCGCAAATTTTTCATTGGTGCCGCCGGGATTAACCATTACACGTACACTCTGCTTATTCAAATCAGCCTCGGATTTAAACTTTTTAGCATCGCCCTTCCGGCAGAGGATGGTTTTGCCAAAGAGCAGATAACCATGGGACATATCCATCTTTTGGGCTCTGGCAAAGGTACGAGTGATACCGCAAATAGCAATATCAAACTTGCCGCTCATGGTGTCGGCAGTCAGGGTTTTCCAGGTAGTGGGCACATATTCAACGGTTACACCCAAGGATTTTGCCAAGAGCTCGGCCACTTCAACATCAAAGCCTTCGTACTTGCCGGTTTCCTTGTTCAAATAGCTCATGGGCTTGTAATCGCCAGTACTGCCTACTAACAGGGTACCACGAGCCTGAACATCCTCGATTTTGCCTGCCTCAGCAGTGGGCAGCAAGCCACCAATACCCAGCATTGTGGCTGCCAATAATGTTCCTACACATAATTTTTTGAAGCTTACCATACTACAATCCTTCCTTTCAAAAACAAAAATAGGTTGTAGTATATTGTAAGCGTTCTTGGCCATTTTTGCAAACTTTTTGTGAACTTTCCGGGTGTCTTTTACAAACTGCCCTGCTTTTTGTACAGAATTTACACAAAAAAGCAGCCATTACAGGCAAGACAAAAGCCTATTTTCTTTTCCATGATGCGTACCAAATCTACATGATGACCCTTAGCCTCAGCTCCTTTTTTAAACTGCTCGCATAGAGTATAGGAATAAATAAATATATGGAAAAAGCTTGGCTTGGCGCCGTAACACTAATTCTTTTCTTTTATTGCTGCAAAGTAGCTTTCAGGAGCCCATCCATTATCTACCAGTTTTTGCAAAAGCTTGCCTGTGTTATTAGCATCATCAAAGGCAGTATGCCATAGTACTGCAGTATCTACCTGCTGCTCCTCGGTAGCTGCCTTAAGACCAGTGGTGTAATTATCGCCCTTCATCAGCTTGTAGGCTTCCGCTAGATCAAGATAGTCCTCATACTTTATAGGATTATCAATTTTATATCTTTTGCAGGCAGTATCAAGTACTTTGTAGTCGCTATCACCCCATGCAACAAAATATGTTTCGCCTGCTTTATACATCTCGGCCATCTTTTGAACCATATCCGGGAATTCAGCAGCCTTTTTCATGTCCTTTTCAGTGATCATGCAAAAATCCATTGAATCCTTAGCCTGTTTAGGAAAAAATCTTGGCTTTACAAAACTTTGGTATCTTGCAAGCTCTCTAAAGCTATCACCATCTAAAAGAACAGCACCAATCTCAATGATTTCGGAAAAATATGCACTAGGCCTTCCAACAGGTCTATTATAATTGGTAAACTCAAAATCAACCATAAGATAGTTTTTCAATTTTTAACTCATCTCCATTCTGTATAGTGCAATTATAGAAGAAAAGGCCTGCCCACGCAAGCCTTTCTACGTAAAATTGTTTATTTAACTAAAAACGCCCAAACACAACAAAACTCCCCGGCGTAGCGAGAAGTAATTACACAATCATCTCTCACCGTGCTGGAGCGTTAACTTTATCATGCTTTGTCTATTAACACTGCACAATCGGTTCGATTTAGATTCCCCAATACACACCGGTTACAGGCGGCAGCAAATACCGTTCGCTTTATATACAACAAAAAAACTAGCGTAACTGACTTCTTACAGTCAGCAACGCTAGCTTTGATAATTATTCTTTAATTCTTTAAACTTAATTACTGTTCAGAAAGTGCCAGATACGATTCGCTATGATTAACAATCAGCAAAAGCGTTAGAAGTGCCGGAAGACGAGGAACAGCGCAGCTTACGCAGCGAGGGCGTACTAGAAGTACGTCGAGCAAGTAAGCAAGCTGTGACGAAGTATAACGGTGCTTATAACGTCTTTTGCACTATACCATTTTTTCTTTGAGCATCTTAGTAACCATGCCCGGGTTAGCCTTGCCACGAGATTTCTTCATGATTTGACCAACCAGGAAGCCAATAGCCTTATCCTTGCCGTTCTTGTAGTCGATGACGGATTGGGGATTTTCAGCAATGGTTTCTTCAACCAGCTTCAAAATTGCGCCCTCATCGCTCACCTGCTCCAGGCCCAGCTTCTTAACCAAGGCCTTAGGAGACTCGTCGCTCTTGAGCATCTCAGCGAAAACCTTCTTAGCCAGCTTGCTGGAGAGCACGCCGTCCTTAGTCAGGTTAACCAGCTCTGCCAAAAGTGAAGGAGCAACCTTGAATTGTGTAATGGTTATGCCTTCGTTATTCATTTTCGCGGATACATCGAACATGATACAGTTGGTAACGCCCTTACTGTCCTTGGGAGTCTTAACTGCTTCATCAAAGTATTCAGCCATAGCCTTGGTGGAAACGATTTGGGAAGCGTCATATTCGGGCAGACCATGCTCGCTCATCAGGCGTGCTTGGCGTTGTGCCGGTAGCTCCGGCAGAGTTGCACGAATGCGCTCAATCCAAGCGTCATCCAATTGCACGGGCACCAGGTCGGGCTCGGGGAAGTAACGATAGTCATGCGCCTCTTCCTTGGAGCGCATGGACAGGGTTACGCCGTTAGCTTCATCCCAGGTACGGGTTTCTTGTACTACGTGGCCGCCGTCTTCGAGAATCTCCTTTTGACGCTCAACTTCGTAGTTGATAGCGCGCTCCAAAGCACGGAAGGAGTTCAAGTTCTTGATTTCGGCACGGGTACCGAATTCCTTGGCACCCTCGGGCATAATGGAAATGTTGGCGTCGCAGCGCAGGCTGCCTTCCTGCATCTTGCAGTCGCACACATCGGTATATTCCAAAATAGCCTTCAGGTTTTCCATGTAAGCGCGGGCTTCAGCGGCACTGCGCATATCGGGCTCGGAAACGATTTCAATTAGGGGTACGCCAGCACGGTTGTAGTCAACCGCGGAGGAGTCGGAGGTGGAAATGGTAGCACCGCTGTGGTTCAGCTTGCCGGCATCCTCCTCCATGTGGATACGGGTGATGCCAATGCGCTTGTGCTCGCCCTCAACCACGATATCGATGTGACCGCCCAAGCAAATAGGCTTATCAAATTGGGAAATCTGATAGTTCTTGGCCAGGTCAGGATAGAAATAGTTTTTACGGTCAAATTTATTGTATTTTTGAATGTCGCAGTTCAAAGCCAGACCAGCTTTAATAGCAAAGTCTACAACCTGCTTGTTCAGTACGGGCAGAGCGCCAGGCATACCCAAGCATACGGGGCACACATGAGTGTTAGGAGTGCTGCCGAATTCAGTGGAGCAGCTGCAGAAGGCTTTGGTTTTAGTTTTCAGCTCGGCATGGACCTCCAGGCCGATAACGGTAATATATCTAGTCATTATTTGTTACCTCCCAGCGGTGCGAATACTTTATGATATTCGGTTGCTTGTTCAAAGGTATAAGCAGCACGGAGAATGGTCTCTTCGTCCAGTACCTTGCCGATTAATTGCATGCCAATGGGCATACCGTCCTTAGCGAAGCCGCAGGGGATGGAGATACCGGGCAGGCCAGCCATGTTTACAGGAATGGTGGTTACGTCCAGCATGTAAATGGTCAGCGGGTCCATCTTGCCATCAATCTTGTAAGCAGGAACAGGAGAGGTCGGAGTTAAGAGCACATCGCATTTTTCAAAGGCAGCTTCGAAGTCGCGACGAATCAGGGTACGCACCTGCATTGCCTTGTTATAGTAAGCATCATAATAACCACTGGACAGTACATAGGTGCCCAGCATAATGCGGCGGCGTACTTCCAGGCCAAAGCCTTCGGTACGGCTCATGGTAGTCATTTCCGGAGCGGAGGTTGCATTCAGGTTGCGATAGCCATAGCGCACACCATCATAACGAGCTAAGTTAGCAGATGCTTCAGCCGGAGCGATGATGTAGTAGGTGATTACAGCGTACTCGGTGTGGGGCAGGGAAACCTCTACGATTTCAGCGCCCAGCTCCTCATACTTCTTCACAGCCTTCATGATTTCGGCCTTAACCTCCGGGTCAATACCTTCGCCAAAGTATTCCTTAGGCAGGCCAATGCGCAGGCCCTTCACATCGGCGCGCAGAGCCTTAGTGAAATCAGGAACCTCTACGTCAAGAGAGGTGGAGTCCATTTCGTCCTTGCCGCAAATGGTGTTCAGCACCAAAGCAGCGTCGGTTACGTCGCGGGTGATAGGTCCGATTTGGTCCAGGGAGGACGCGAAAGCTACACAGCCATAACGGGATACACGGCCATAGGTGGGTTTAATACCAACGCAACCGTTGAAGGAAGCCGGTTGACGAATGGAGCCGCCGGTATCGGAGCCCAGGGTCCAGATTGCTTCGCCAGCAGCAATAGCAGCAGCGCTGCCGCCGGAGGAGCCACCGGGAACCCGCTCCAAA
>CAMFZA010000036.1 GCA_946002345.1 uncultured Phascolarctobacterium sp.
TTTTTGGAGCTCCAGGTACTGGAAAAAGCTATCTTTTGGAAGAACAAAGAAAAAGATATTTTGCTAGTCCTGAAAGCTATGAAAGGGTAACTTTTCATCCTGATTATTGCTATGCAAATTTTGTCGGCACCTATAAACCTGTAATGGTGGAGCATGGAGGTTTTGAGTATAAGGATGAAGAACAAAAGAAGGTTATCTCCATCCTTACTGATAAGAGTAAAACAGCTCAGGAGAAATATGATTTGTTATATGATGATTTTAAAGATAATAGCCTAACTAGGTTACCCATCCTCGTTGGTATTTATTCTGATGGAACCTTTAAAACAAAAAAAGTGGATGAATCCTATACGAATAATAATAATGACGTGGAGAGAAACCATGGTAAAGCTATTAGACCTTATTTGAATTTGAATTTTGATGATGAGGCAAGGAGTGAGATTTCCTATGAATATGTCCCGGGCCCCTTTATGCGCATTTATGTTGAGGCATTAAAGCATCCGGACAAACTCTATCTTTTGGCAATAGAAGAGATTAATCGTGCCAATGTTGCTGCAGTTTTTGGTGATGTATTCCAATTGCTTGACCGTGATGATGATGGCAACAGCATGTATCCTATCCACGCTAGTGAAGACATGAAGTGTTATATTGCCAAGGAGCTTGGTGAAGAGCCTAATAAATTCTCTTCTATCCGCATTCCGGCCAATATGTATATTTGGGCAACCATGAACAGCGCTGACCAAGGCGTATTTCCTATGGATACAGCTTTTAAACGCAGATGGGAGTTTGAGTATATCGGCATCAATACCAGCGAGCAGCAGATGAGCCATTATAATGTTCAGTTTGGCCAAGGCGAGTATGCCAAAATTATTAATTGGAATGAGCTGCGTAGGGCAATTAATGAAGAGCTAGTATGCATGAACGTCAATGAAGATAAATTGATGGGCCCATTTTTCTTATCCGATAAGGTTATGAAAACACTTGCGGTCGGACCTGAGGACAATGCTGCCTTTATCCATGCCTTTAAGAATAAGGTTTTGATGTATCTATTCGATGATGCTGCTAAGCAAAAACGCGCTACTTTATTTAACAATGTAGAAAAAGCTAAGCTTACATACTCCTCTATATGTGAAGAGTTTGACAAAAAGGGTGTGGCAATTTTCTGCGATAATATTGCTAACAGATTTATTAACTCTGATAATGAAGAACAGTTATAGGTGATGGCCATGACACCTACGATTAATGACCTTTATATAAAAGAGGGTAGTTATACTAAGGCACAGATAATGAAAAGATTGGGCCTTAGAGGTGCTGTCGGAGATAAAATGTTTCAGCAGCTGCGTACCAAAGGCATCATAAAGCTAGTAAAACAAGAAGCTTCTGAAGCAGATTTCAATGAAGTCGCTACAGAGATTGATGATGGTTTAGAAGAGATTAGTGGTGGGGGCGCATCATATTTCTTTTCTTTTGTAGGCATAATCCTTATTTCAGGTAAGGTATTAAAGTGTTACCCTAAATACATAACGAGGGATAAGCCATTAACAGAGCTAAAGCAGGTATTAAAGGTAATCCAACGCTATAACTATAAAAACCAAAATTGTCAGCTCTATAATGATGAGCTAGAGAGCAAGCAGAATGAGCCACTTAATATAATGCTTACCCTTCTTAATGACTATTATGAGAATGGCCTGTATGAGAACGATAAGGATATCATAGAAAATAATGGTAATGGCGAGATTCACTGGGATAAGACAATTAATGATAGTTTTACCTTGCTTAGTAACAATAGGCCATATTATTTGGAGCTCAAAACCAAAAAAAGAATATATGATGAGAATAGCTACATAAAAAGGCTGCACGCAGCTATCTTAACTCAGTGCTCTGAGGAATTGACTAGAGCTGAAATTATGGAGTTGTTTGAGCTGCTTCCTGTCGAGATGTCTGATGAGCTCGTCGAGGGTTTTGGAGACACTGATTATATTCTCTATAGACTTGAGCAGGAGCAGGTTATTCAGTTTAATACAAGGAAAAATCAGCTGCTGAAGCTAATGCATGCTTTTATTTCTAATCGTAAGGGAGCCATATCTGAGACGGATTTTGAGATGTTTGGTACCACTAGCTATGAGTTGGTTTGGGAGCAGGTCTGTGCCCAAGTACTAAACAATCAACTAGACCAGCCCATGTATAAGCTGCCGATTATCCATAATAAAGGCAATAAGCATCTAATTGACCTTATTGAAAAGCCGAAATGGGTAGGCCTTGATGCTTTAGGGAATCATGAAAAACCAATATGTACTAAAGCTACCTTAATTCCGGATATAATTACCATATACAAAAAAGAAGGGCAAACTAGCTTCCTGATTTTTGATGCTAAGTATTACCTTATTAGTCTAGGATATGGGAAACTAGCTGGTAATCCTGGTATTGAATCAGTAACTAAACAGTATCTTTATGAACTGGCGTATAGGAAGTTCTTAGTGGACAACCAAATCAATATAGTAAAAAATTGCTTTGTTTTTCCTATGGAAGATGACAGCATAATGGTGCGGAATATAGGCTTTGTAGAAATGGATATGTTTGCCTATTTAGGGTTAGCGAAAATCCAGCTCCTCAAGATATCCGCAAGCAGGTTATATGATTATTATCTGCATAATAAGAAGCTGGATTTAAGTAAGCTTTTGATTTGTGAAGATTAGTCTGTCTATTTTTCTAAAGTATTGACGGAGGAATACTTAATGGTTCGAAAATTATAGTCTATAAGTTATTTAAATGTTTTAAAATAATAAAAATGCCTTATGTGAATCTACTTATTTTGTAGAAGAGCATAAGGCATTTTGAATATTTAATCATTGATATTTTCTAATCGCTGCTGCGATAAGCTTAGCAGTGTTAGACAGCTCCTCTTCCGTGTGGGTGCTCATGAGGGCTACACGCAAGCGGGCAGTACCCTTGGCTACGGTAGGATAGCGAATGGCAGGCACAAGAATGCCTTGGTCAAGCAGATCTTTAGCAACCTTTAGTGCAGTAGCCTCATCACCAATAATGATGGGGATGATGGCGGTGGGGGATTGGGCGGCCACACCCTCCTGATGCAGGCAGTTAATAAAGAATTGAGCGTTGTGCTGCAGTGCCTGAGCACGCTGGGGCTCGCTCTCTAAAATGTGGAGCGCAGCTAAGGCTGCTCCGAGAGTAGCTGGAGTTTGAGCGGTAGCGAAGATAAAGCTACGAGCCTTGTTTTTCAGGTATTCGATAATCACCTTGCTGCTGCAGGCGAAGCCGCCTTCAGCGCCTAAGGATTTGCTCAGTGTGCCCATGATGATATCGGGAGTGCAGCTATTGCCAAAATGCTCCACTGCACCCTTGCCGGTAGCACCAATGACACCGGTGGCATGGGCTTCGTCAATCATGGTCAGCAGGTGATATTTTTTGCCCAGTGCTACTAGCTTTGGCAAATCTACTATATCGCCATCCATGCTAAAGACAGCGTCGCTAACGATAAGGCCTTTACGGTAAGGAGTAGCAATAATTTTTGCTTCCAAATCCTGCATATCATTGTGCTTATAGACAATGATTTTGGCTTTAGCAAGACGGGCACCATCAATAATGCTGGCATGATTGTATTCGTCACTGAAGATAACGCTTTCCCCATCGCACAAAGCGGAAATAATGCCCACATTGGCCATGTAACCAGTGTTAAAGAGTAGGGCGGCCTCGGTGCCCTTAAAGCGGGCAAGGTCTGCTTCCAACTCTTCGTGGAGCAAAGTATTACCCGTAGTTAAACGACTGCCACCGCTGCCAGCGCCCCAATGCAGGGCAGCATCGGCCGCGGCTTGTTTAACGCGAGGGTCGTTAGCTAAATCTAGATAGCTGTTGGAGGCTAACATCAGGGGGCGCTTGCCCTGGATTTCCACATATTTACTTTGAGCGCTTTCCATGGTGCGCATGGAGCGGTAGAGACTATTCTCTTCAAGGCGCTTAAGCTCCTCTGCGAAAATCTGTTGGGGATCATCCAGCACTGGACGCTCTTGGGGAAGACCGCGCACTAAAACCTTTTGCTTTTCTAAATAAGCAATGGCATCTGCCGGGTCTGCCTTGCGGCTATCAAAAATGAAGATTCGGCCACCGTGGGGGTCACCCATAGCTTTCATAGGATTTAGGCGTACATAGCCATGCTTTAAAGAGGAAATATATCCTACCAAATAATCAGGGTCGTCAGATAAGCAGAGCTCGGAAATAATACCGGGAGCATGAACAACCTTCGTGGCCAAAACAATAGCTTCGTTAAAATGATTTTTAATGCTGTTGACGGAGCTAGTGCCATCGGCATCCATATAGGTGACGCGAATACCACGTTCTTGGTCAGGCTCAAGGCGTTGGCCGGTAGCTACATCGTAAAGCACAGCACCGCGCATGGGGTGCACATGGCGTAAAAGGTCGATGAGTTCATCGGCCTTGTCGGCTAAGCCCAGTTCACCTAATACCTCTCGCATGATTGCGTAGGTACCTTCAATGGTTTTGGCAGGACGATTATTAACGGGGATGGCATCCAAATATTGTAGTTCTTCTGGATGGACTTCTTCCATTTTTATATTGATGAAATCTGCACGACCTAGTCCGTGGTGCAGTGCTCTTTCGCTGAGAGCACCAATGGTTGCGGTGATTAATTCCTGAGGGACAATGCGTTCAGCGCCACTAACGTGCTTTCCTTGCTTAGAGGCACGCATCTTAATGCTATATTTAGGCATGATAGATTTTCCTTTCTTAGCTTTGCTTTGCTAAAATCACTTTATGCAGCAGCTTTTGTGCGGGCTTATACATGAGTCCGGCACCAACCGCTGTAAACACCATACCGGGAGCAGCTGCTGCGGTGAGAGCTATCCAGCTAACACCGGTGATTTGCCACATCACGATGCGAGCAAAAAGGGTGCCTAAAGGGCCGCTAATAATGACGGTTAAAAGATTGGTGCCACCTAAGGCCATAACAGCGCCGGTCACAACGCGGAAGGACATTTGAATAATAACGCTGAAAATAGTGTGAATACCAAGCATCATGCCTAGGGCACTGGCTAAAACACCGGCAAGGATATAGCGCTTAAAGCCGAATAAGGCGCAAATTAAAACGGCGATTGGAGCGGAAAGCTGGAATTCGCCACCTGCTACAGGAGAGGG
Source organism: uncultured Phascolarctobacterium sp. (assembly GCA_946002345.1). Classification (GTDB taxonomy): domain Bacteria; phylum Bacillota; class Negativicutes; order Acidaminococcales; family Acidaminococcaceae; genus Phascolarctobacterium_A. Next base: position 5,167 of record CAMFZA010000036.1, read on the forward strand.
AATCTTCATGCTGCCAGACAGCAGAATTAAAACCGCAAGAAGAGCTGTGGTGGTAAGATCATGCATCTTCATATCAACGTTAACCTCCTTGGAGCTTATGTTAACCATAAATTCAAAAAGCAAGGGCGTAGAAAAGGCTACGCCCTAAACCTAAATATAGGAATATTGCTTAAGCAGCAAGCTGCTTATTTCAAAACTTCATCTATGGATTGCTTAGCCAAGGCCACGGCCTTGTCCAGATCGGCCTTGTTAATATTCAGCGGCGGATTGAAATAAATTACATTGCCCAAGGGTCTCAAGAGCAGGCCATGGGTCAGCGCCTTCTTATAAATCTCGTAGCCAATGCGCAGGTTACCATCGAAGCCAAGCTTTTTGTCTTTATTGATACCCAGCTCCATAGCGTTAATCAAGTTAAAATGGCGGATTTCGCCGATATTTTTGTGTTGACCAAAGGTATTCATAAGTGCATTATGGAAGTATTGGGCTTTTTCCACATTTTCTTCAAGTATATGCTCGTTCTTCAGAATATCCAGCACAGCAAGAGCGATAGCGCAGCCAATGGGATTGCCTGCGTAGGTGTGGCTATGCATAAACTGTTTACCCTTATTATAGTCGTCATAGAAGGCATCATAAATCTTATCAGTGGTGCAGACAATGGACATGGGCAGATAACCACCGGTGAGGGCCTTACTGATGCACATAATATAGGGGGTGATGCCGGCGTGGTTGCAGGCGAACATTTTGCCGGTGCGCCCAAAGCCGGGGGCGATTTCGTCGGCAATGAGCAGTACGCCGTATTCGTCGCAGAGCTTGCGCAGCTTTTGCAGATACAGGGGCGGATAGATGCGCATGCCAGCGCAGCCCTGCACAATGGGCTCCACAATCATAGCTGCGGTTTCCTTGGCATGCTTAGCAAAGGCTTCTTCTGCGTATTTGAAGCATTCACATTGACAGTGCTCCCGGTCCTTGTTGAAGGGGCAGCGATAGCAGTCAGGTGCCTGTACATGAATATTATTCATCATCATGGGCTTGTACATTTGGGCAAATAAATCCATGCTACCTACGGAAAGAGCGCCAATGGTTTCGCCGTGATAGCCCTCGCTAAGGCACATGAAGCGAGTTTTTTCTCCATGGCCAGTTTGCAGCTGGTATTGGAAGGCTAGCTTTAGGGCGATTTCTACGGAGGAGGAGCCATTATCGGCAAAGTTAAATTTATTCAGACCAGCGGGGACATATTTTACCAATTCCTCGCAGAGCTTAATAGCGGGCTCATGGGTAAAGTTGACGAAAATAACGTGCTCCAATTGATCGATTTGCTTTTTAATGGCTTCATTAATCTTAGGGTTGCAGTGACCTAAAAGGTTGCACCACCAGCTGGAAATAATATCCAGATATTTTTGACCGTCGGCGGCATATAAATAAGGGCCTTCAGCGTGGTCCACTACGATGGGGCGCAGTGTTTCGTAATCCTTCATTTGGGAACAGGGATGCCAAATGTGAGCCAGGTCCCTTGCTTCTAATTCCTTCACTTTATCAATATTCATAATGCACATCTCCTTTGTTTAAAATTCCTCTATCGCCAAAGCGGTTCTCCTCCCTTTGCCCCTAAAGGGATTAGCAAGACCAGCACATTTTCGCAGCACTGCCCTTGCGATAATGTGGGTCTTAGCGTTAAAAGGGAGGCTCCTACTAATTTACTGATTATTTATATAAACTCTTCAACACTTCTATATCAATATCTAATTCAGTATCGTTAGGCTTAACCTCCGCTAGCACGGGAACACCTGTGATGGCTTCCATCATCTTTTTATTATCAGCCTGCATAAAATCGCTACCATCATAATTATTGAGGATAATACCACGGACGGGGATGCTCTTTTGACGTAGGTAGGCAATGGTCAGTACGCAAGCATTGATGGAGCCTAAGGCTGCATTAGATATTACCAGTGTACCCAAACCAACAGCTTTAATCACATCCTCCAAGAGAATATGCTGTTCGTCCCAGCGAATGGGGCAGATGACGCCACCGCTGCCTTCCATGGTTACGTAGTCATATTTAGCTTGGGCCTTAGCAAAATCGGCTTTTACCTTGTCAAGCTCCACGGGATTGCCCTCGCGCATAGCTGCTAGATGGGGAGAGACGGCTGTTTTATAAATGTAAGAAACAAGGTCCTCGCCCTTTTCCTGCATACCAGAAACCTTAGCCACGTAAGCGGCATCGCCTGGCAGCCAGCTGCCGTCGGGTTGCTCTTCGGCGCCCCTTAAGGCGGCCTTGTAGTTGCCTGCAGTGAGCCCAGCATAACGTAGTTTATTCACAGTCACGGACGTAACAAAGGTTTTACCAATGTCAGTACCAGTTGCAGTAATAAAAATACCTTTACTCATGATTTTCACCTTCTATTTTAATGTTAACCATACTCAAAATCGTGTTAACGCAAATAGTATAAACCTGATAAAGAAATAAGTCAACCCAGTGAATTACTAAGGTTAACATTGTTTTCTTGGCTTCGTATTATATGGCGGCAAAAGAGCTGTTATGGCAGGGATAAAGGCAAATTTGTATAAAAAGTTGCATTATATGGGCTTTTTCTCTGAGAATATGCTTGCCAATAGAGGGTTAATATGTTATCATAGTGGCGGTAAATTGGACTGCGGAGCAGTAGCACAGTGTGCGCTGTAGCCAAGGCAGTCAGATTTTACTTAGTGATATAAATGAAGTCAATAATCGCTTGGATCTATGAGACCGGGACGAAGACGCAAAAGGGATATTTGTGCGCATTCCGTCTAGGTATGCGCTTTTTTGTTGTGCAAAACAGCGGTGCTGGATTTGCCGTAGGAGCGTCTCCCCAATGGTCAGGAAGGAGAGCAAAACGGTTATGAGGATCGGTATTATCGGCGGTGGCAAGGTGGGCTGTTGCTTGGCAGGCTATCTAAAGCAGGACCTGCAGGGCATCACAGCTAGCAGCGAGGCTCATAGCCTGCAGCTGGCAGAGCGCTTTGGCCTTGAGCCTTGCACCAATGCAGAGCTTGTGCAGCGTGCTGATGTGCTGCTACTTACCGTGCCGGATCGGCTTATCGGTGTGGTGGCAGAGCAGTTGGTGCGTGAGTGTGGTGATTTTGCAGTCACACAAGCAGCTGGCGGCAAGAACACTTTAAAGGGTAGAATTTTTTTGCATTGCAGTGGCTCCATGGGGCTTGAAGCCCTTGCTCCCTTGCAGCAAGAGGGTGCCCATGTGGGAAGCCTGCATCCCTTGCAGAGCTTTGCCGGTGGTGCGACAGAGCTGGCAGGGGTGTACATGGCTATGGATGGCGATGAAGCTGCCTGCGCAGCGGCGCAGCAGATTGCAACTACCATGGGTGGGCATCCGTTTCAGGTGCCTGCTGCTGAGCGTGCTGCCTATCACGCAGCTGCCTGCATATGCTCCAATTACGCAGTGGCTGTGGAGGCTCTTGCCCAGGGGCTCATGAGCCGCTGGCTGGGTAATGAGGAAGCGGCATGGCAGGCTTTGTTACCCCTGTTCAAGGGTACGGCTGCCAATTTGCAAAGCACGACCTCCCCTCGAACCGTTTTGACCGGCCCCATCGCTCGTGGTGATGTCAATACTGTAGAAAAGCATCTAGCAGTGTTGCCGCCTGATTTGGTGGAGGTATATTGCTCTCTTGGGCTAGCCACAACGAAGCTGGCTCTGGCCAATGGCACTATTGACAAGGTGGCTGCTGACAAGCTGCAGCAGCTTTTGCAGCGTTGAGCAAGGCTCAAGGCTACTAATTTGTCGGAGGTAAGGACAATGGCAACAAAAAATGTTACTGTAGCAACCATTAAGGAAATGAAACAAAAGGGTGAGCCCATCGTTATGATTACTGCTTACGATGTAGCCATGGCACGCAATGTGAACGAAGCAGGCGTGGATATGATTCTGGTGGGTGACTCCGTGGGTAATGTTATGCTGGGCTATAGCTCCACTGTACCTGTAACCATGGATGAAATGATTCATCATACTAAGGCTGTTATGCGTGGCAATAGCACGGCATTGGTAGTGGGTGATATGCCTTTCATGAGCTATCAGGCCAGCGACATTGATGCAATGTATAATGCAGCACGCTTTTTAAAGGAAACAGGCTGCACTGCAGTAAAGCTGGAGGGTGGCGCTGAGGTTGCTCCCCTGGTGAAGAAGCTCACTACCGCTGGTATTCCCGTATGCGCTCATATTGGTCTCACTCCCCAATCTGTCAATCAGCTGGGTGGCTTCAAGGTACAGGGCAAGGACATTGAAGCAGCACAAAAAATGAGTGAAGATGCTAACGCCTTGGAGGCAGCAGGTGCCTTTGCCTGCGTACTGGAATGCGTTCCTGCTAAGCTGGCTGCCAAGGTAACTGCAGAGCTGAAGACCATGGCTACCATTGGTATTGGCGCTGGTAATGGCTGTGATGGCCAGGTGCTGGTTTGCAATGACCTTTTGGGTGTATCCAATGGCTTCTGCCCTAAATTTGTTAAAAAATATGCTAATCTCCACGATATTACTGTGGAGGCTGTGAAGTCCTATATTGCGGAATGCAAGGATAGAAGCTTCCCGGCGGAGGAGCATACTTTTAAAATAGATGATAGTGTACTGGAAAAGCTTTATTAATGCGCTCTCAAGGCACATTTGCTGTAAGCGATAAAAAGCTCTGGAAGAAGAAAAAGTGAGGGATTCTGTTATGAAATTAGTACATACTGTTGCTGAGCTGCGCGAAGAGGTTGCGCAGGCTAAGGCTCAAGGCTTGACCATTGGCTTGGTGCCCACCATGGGCGCTTTGCATGAGGGCCATGCTTCTTTGATTGCTGCTGCAAATAAAGAAAATGATTTTGTGGTGGTTAGCGTTTTTGTTAACCCTACGCAATTTGGTCCTAACGAGGATTTGGATGCTTATCCGCGCACTCTGGAAGCTGATTGCAAGCTGGCCGAAAAAATGGGTGCTAACGTAGTGTTTGCTCCTTCCCCCAAGGAAATGTATCCCAGCTCTGATGATACTTGGGTTGAGGTTACCGGTGATATTACTAAGGTTTTGTGCGGTCGTACCCGTCCCATCCATTTCCGTGGTGTAACCACCGTTGTAACCAAGCTCTTTAATTTGGCTCAGCCTGACCGTGCTTATTTTGGCCAAAAGGATGCTCAACAGGTGGAGGTTTTAAAGCGCATGGTGAAGGATTTGTTCTTCCCCCTGCAGCTGCGTGTTATGCCCATCATTCGCGAGGCTGATGGCTTGGCTAAGAGCTCTCGCAACACCTATTTGAGCGCAGCAGAGCATACTGCTGCCCTGGTGCTGAGCCGCAGCCTGAAGGCCGCCAAGGCTATGTATGAAGCAGGTGAGCGTGATGCAGCGAAAATCACTGCTGCTGTAACAGCTGATATTGCCAAGGAGCCGATGAGCAATATCGACTATGTAGAAATCTATGCACTGCCTGGTCTGGAGCCTGTTGCTAATCCCATGGTTGGCAGCAATCTGTTGGCAGTAGCAGTAAAATTTGGTACCACTCGTTTGATTGATAATGTTGTTTTGGAGGAAAAATAATGCTTTATAATATGTTTCATGGCAAAATTCATCGCGCAACCGTAACCGAAGCTAATCTGGAATACATGGGTAGCATCACCATTGATAGCCATTTGCTGGAGCTCAGCGGCATTCTGCCTGGCGAACGCGTGCAAATTGTGGATAATAATAACGGCAACCGTCTGGAAACCTATGTTATCGCCGGTGAATACGATAGTGGTGTAATCTGCCTTAACGGTGCAGCCGCACGCAAGGTATTAGTTGGCGATACCGTTATCATCATTGGCTACGCTATGATGGACGAAAAGGAAGCCAAAACCTTTGAGCCCAAGGTGGTTATGGTGGATGAAAAGAACCGCCCCATCAACGTGCGTGGTACCGAAAAGGAACGGGAAATCGGCTAAGAGCTTAAGCTAAAAACACAAACAGGCTTACTTACTACTTTCGTAGCAGGTAAGCCTGTTTTTTTATGCTGTAAAGGCTGCCTGCTCAATTAAGGGCAGGGGATGCCTTAGGTTAAGATAATAATTAAATCTTTACATCCAAGGAGGCGCTGACGCCTACGCCCTGAATGCGATTTACATTTTTATAGTCCACTCTATCTACAGGAATGAGAATTTTGGCTCTGATGCCGAGGATGGTTTGCTCGATAATCAAAGCGGCCTTGACCTGGTTCACCTTTTCTAGAGGTCCGCTGACTTGAGCAGCGCCGGCACGACTGCCGTCACCTACGGAAATAATGGGTACTACCTTAGTTGCGTCAGTGGTGCTGACTCCGTATTTAGCAGTAACCTTATTAATAGCATCGTTTAAAGGACCAGCCGTGGCGTCTACTACATAGCCCACAGCACCACCCTTAATGACCTTGTCTAAAATACCAGCCTGTACTGGTGCGATGCCGTTACCTAGCACAAAGCCTGTGATTAAGGCGCCAATAATCCATTTTTTACCTTGCATTGGTAGAACCTCCTTGAGAGAATTTTGTCTATATTATACTATTCTACAGACATCTGCAAAAGCCTTGCGGAAGTTTTGTGAAATTATGGTGAGCAGCCCAGTTAGCTATATGTTGTTTTACTTGGTAGCAATCATGAGACCGCTATCCTGAATGCGCAATGGCACCTTGATTACTTGGCCGGGAT
>CAMFZA010000037.1 GCA_946002345.1 uncultured Phascolarctobacterium sp.
GTATTAAAGACACAACAATATATTGCCAAGAGGATATAATGTGCTTATCGGAGCATGATTTGAACGGCAGGCTCCTCCTTTCCTGCAAAATTATAGTAAAAACAAGCAAATACTTGCATCAAAAAATCTTAAAAACGTTCCAGTTCTTCCTTTATTCATATCATACACCCTACCAAAGATATATGCAAGGAAAATAATATTAATCTTTAGCTTATTTACTACCCTTTTACTCTAAAAAGATTGTCCTTGACTGTAGGCGCTTTTTCCAGCTTCACCTAGCAAATTAACTCTGAGGTAATTACACCTGCCTTAAAGCTACATATTCTCGCAGCAGTTAAGAAAAAAAGCTCCCTCACGGCAGCCAAAGCGGTGCCACAAAGAAGCTTTAAGGAAGCTAAAAATTTAGTTGTTAGTTTTTTTATTTTGTTAAAACTCGCTTCACCATATCCGGGAAGTTGCCAATCACAATATCGATGCCTAAAGCGAGCAGACGCTTCACGCTCTCCTCATCATTGACAGTGAAGGTATTGATTTCGATATGATGGCTCTTGACCTCGGCCACTGTTTCCGGTGTCAGGCTACCATGATAGGGATGGTAGCAAGCCACACCAGCACCGGCCACATAGGCTCCGGGAGCAAGCAGCCAGCTTTCCTCCAGTAAACCGTATTTCAGCTGGGGAGCAAACTCCTTCATGCGCAGAACGCTAAAATGGTTGAAGCTGGAGATGATGACCTTTGCTTCCAAATGATACTTTTGCAGCAGCTCCCACACTTTTTCCTCAATGCCAGGATAAGGATAAACCCCGGTCTTTAGCTCCACATTGGTTACCAAATCAGTGCCCACTACCCACTCGCAATATTCCTCAAAGGTAGGAATGGGATTAAAGCCCATTTGGCCAGTATAAATGTAGGATGCATCCAGCTTGCGCAGCTCCTCCAGGGTATAATCGCGCACATTGCCAGTGCCATTGGTGGTTCTATCCACCTTCTCATCATGGATAATTACCACCTGACCATCCTTTGTCAGCTGCACATCCAATTCAATGCCATCTGCCCCCGCTTCCAAAGCCTTGCGAAAGGCGAGCATGGTGTTTTCGGGATATTTGCCGCTGAAGCCGCGATGAGCAAAATTTTGCATTTGTAAAACCTCCTATATTAAGTCCGTAGACTATGCTTGTTTATAATCACGCTTCCTATTATAGAACTAATAGGCCATGTCGTCAACAAAAATAAATACTCCTACACTATATAAGTATAGGAGTATGTTATTAATGCAATTCCAAACCTTCGCCATCATCCCATTGGACAATCTTGTCCTCCTTGAGAGATTCCTGCACCAAAATCACCCGTTGGTTGGCGCTGCCGCGAAAGCGCAGATTAGGATTTTTCAAATCGATAACGAACTCGCCATCCACAAGCACATCAATGCAATTGAGCATCTGCTCGGTAATTTCCCAAGGGCCAAGATTACCAGTCAGCATATCCTTTTCAAAATCGTAGCCACTATAGCACCACACATCCTTGTGAGGAAACTTGGCCTTCATCCTTTGCAAAAAGGGGGCCAGCACCGCCTGATTAGCAGGCTCAAAGGGCTCCCCGCCCAAAAGGCTCAAGCCGCGGATATGCTCATTGTCCAGCAAGCGCAGCAGCTCCTGCTCCGTTGCTTCTGTAAAGGGCTGACCGTAATTAAAATCCCAGGATTCAGGATTGAAGCAGCCCTTGCAGTGGTGGGTACAACCACTGACAAAAAGGGACACTCTTAAGCCGGGACCATTGGCAATATCTAGATTTTTAATCTCTGCATAATTCATGAGAGCTCACCTTCTCCTTACAGGTGCATTACCCTGGCCTTGATTTCCTTGGTCTTGCCCACATTCCAGAAGTTTTCACCCAAATAACCGCAGGTACGGCGAATAACGGTCATCTTGGAATGATCCTTGTTATGGCAAGCCGGGCATTCCCATTCGTTATCATCGTTGATGGTAATTTCTCCGTCAAAGCCACACACATGGCAATAGTCGGACTTAGTATTGAACTCAGCGTACTGAATATTGTCATAGATGAACTTGACAACCTCTTCCAAGGCCTCGGGATTGTGGCGCATGTTGGGAATCTCCACATAGGAAATAGCGCCGCCGGAGGAAATCTTCTGGAACTGGCTCTCAAATTTAAACTTGCTGAAGGCATCAATTTTTTCACGCACATCAACATGGTAGGAGTTGGTGTAATAGCCCTTGTCGGTAACATCCTCAATAGTACCAAAACGAGCCTTATCCACACGGGCAAAGCGATAGCAGAGGCTTTCAGCCGGAGTGCCATACAGGCCGAAGCCCAGACCGGTCTTAGCCTTCCATTTTTCGCAGGCACCACGCAGACGGTTCATAACCCGCAGTGCGAATTCTTCGCCCTCCGGTGTAGTATGGCTTACGCCCTTCATGAGCTTGGTCAACTCGTAGAGGCCGATATAACCCAGGGAAATGGTGGAATAGCCATTCTCCAGGAATTTATCGATGGTTTCGCCCTTTTGCAGGCGGGCAATAGCACCGTACTGCCAATGCACGGGGCTAACATCACTGCGCACGCCCTTCAACGCATTGTGGCGGCACATGAGCGCCTCATAGCACAGCTCCAGACGCTCATCTAAAAGCTGCCAGAACTTTTGCTCGTCGCCCTTGGCAATAATGCCGATTTGAGGCAGGTTCAGGGAAACAACGCCCTGATTGAAGCGACCTTCGAATTTATAATTGCCGTTTTCGTCCTTCCAGGGGGACAGGAAGCTGCGGCAGCCCATGGGGCTGAAAACATTGCCCTCATAGTTTTCGCGCATTTTCTTGGCGCTGATATAGTCAGGATACATACGCTTAGCACTGCATTTTACAGCTAAGCGGGTAATATAATCGTACTTGCCACCCTTTAAGCAGTTCAATTCATCCAAAACATAAACCAGCTTGGGGAAAGCAGGTGTTACATAAACACCCTTGTCATTTTTAATACCCTGCAAACGCTGACGCAGAATCTCTTCCACGATCATGGCATTTTCCTTCAGATAGGGGTCATCCTCGCGCAGGTTCAGGAATAAGGTTACAAAGGGGGATTGACCATTGGTGGTCATCAAGGTGTTGATTTGATATTGAATAGTCTGTACGCCACCCTTTAACTCGTAGCGCAGGCGCTCATTGGTCAAGCGCTCCAAGGTTTCCGCATCAATATTGCCCTCGCTGGCCTCTAAAATGCTCTTTTTAAACTTTTCGTAGCTACGGCGCAGGTATTTGCCCAAATGACAAATATCAACGGATTGGCCGCCGTACTGGCTGGAGGCTACAGAAGCGATGATTTGGGTCATAACGGTGCAGGCAACCTGAAAGCTTCTGGGGCTTTCAATAAGCTTGCCATTCATAACTGTGCCATTGTCAAGCATGTCACCAATATTAATCAGGCAGCAGTTGAAGATGGGCTGGATAAAATAGTCAGCATCATGAAAATGCAGTACGCCTTCCTCATGAGCCTTGGAAATCTTTTCCGTCAGCATAATGCGCTTGGTTAAATCCTTGGATACCTCACCGGCAATCAGGTCACGCTGGGTGGCTGCCATGGTGGCATTTTTATTGGAGTTTTCCTCCATAACATCCTTGTTGCTATTGCGAATCAGGGAAAGAATGGATTCATCGGTGGTATTGGCCTTGCGTACCAGGGCACGTTGGTAACGGTAAATGATATAGGCCTTGGCCAGCTCGAATTTACCCTCATCCATCAGGCTATGCTCAACCATATCCTGAATATCCTCCACCAAAAGACGCATCCGATTGCGCTCCTGCACATGCTTGGCAATCTTGTGAATTTTATCCTCTTCAATTCTATATTCAGGCTCTACGGCTGCATTTGCCTTTTGAATAGCTACAACAATTTTACTGCCATCAAAATCTACGGTAGTACCATCGCGCTTAATGACCTTCATTATCCTCCGTCCCTTCTTTGAAGTATTATCTATCGTTTGTATAATGCATAGTAAAAATGACCTCGACATCCATAACGTTCATATGTCTGCGGTCTAGCCAGCCCCTGGTCAAGCCAAGGTCCGGACTTCTTCGGGATTTATTTTACCACAATATATCGTAGTAGTCAACGAAAACCAAAACAAGATATAGGTTTTTTCTTTTGTAGACGTTTGCCACTAGGTATGTTGCAGTTTTGCATATTTCGCTCTCTAACCAGTGATTGCTTTACAGTGGCGTCCCTTCTAAGAAAATGTTCAGCGCAAGCTTACCCAAAAAAGTCCACAAAAAGCCCTTATTTTAGCCTGTCCCCTTTGTATATTTCTCCAAAAAATGGTACAATAGATAGCGTTATATTGTTTCGAATCAGGAGTGTTAATTGCATGGAAAAATCCTCTACCAATAAAAACAGTCTTAGCGGCATGCTCATGCTCACCCTTTGTGCCTTTATTTGGGGCACAGCCTTCATTGCCCAAAGCGTGGGTGGGGAGTACGCCGAGCCCCTAACCTTTAATTGTGCGCGGAGCTTTTCAGCTACTATTTTTCTCTTTTGCTGCTGCCTATTGTTCGACAAAATGGCCGGCAAGCCCTTTAAGGTGCTCGGGACTGATGATCCCGCGTTGCGCAGACGCACCATTAAGGGCGGTATTATCTGTGGCATTGCCCTCACCCTGGCCAGCTTCATGCAGCAGCTAGGCATTATGTACACCACTGTGGGAAAAAGTGGCTTCATTACTGCACTATATATTGTGCTGGTACCCTTTTTAAGCTACGCCATCTATCGCACCCGGATTAGCCTTATCCAATGCATCAGCGTGCTCATAGCCGCTGTGGGTATGTATTTTATCTGCATCAACGAGGGCTTTTCCATTAACAAGGGTGATTTTTATACCCTTGTCTGCGCCTTTTGCTTTGCAGCACAAATCATTGCCGTGGATAAATTCATTACCAATTTGGACGGTGTGCGTCTTTCCCTAGTGCAGTTTGCTACCTGCACCCTTCTCAACGGCCTTTTGATGTTCATCTTCGAAACACCATCTTTGACTAACGTGCTTCTGGGCTGGCTGCCCATTGCTTATGCAGGCATTATGTCCAGTGGTGTGGCCTACACCCTGCAAATCGTGGGGCAAAAGCACTGTAATCCCGTGCTGGCCTGCATGATTATGAGCCTGGAATCAGCCTTTGCCCTTGTAAGCGGCTGGTTGCTTTTGGGTCAGGCCATGAGCAGCCGGGAAATAACTGGCTGTGTGCTTGTTTTTGCCGCCATTATGCTGGCCCAAATCCCCGCAGAGCTACTGCCCTGGAGTAAAAAGCAGGCCGAAACCATCTAAGCTAAAAGTACCTAAAACGCTAAAAGCCGCTAAGCTGTGTATCTTTGCTATACACAACTCAGCGGCTTTTTTCGAAGGCACAGGATTACTCCTTTACCTTTTTCAACAGCGCAAACAGCTTCACAACATCTTCAATATCCACGTCGTGACCGGACTGTCTCTTCATATCACCATCGATATCCACGAACAAATCAGCCATGGAAACCTCCAGTACATCATGTAGCTTTAGCAGGTTGCTCAAGGTGATGTTGCTGCGTCCACCCTCGATATTACTCAAATGAGCTTGGCTAATACCCATCATCTTAGAAACCTGGTTTTGGCCCAAACCCTTTTGGATACGTAACAGCTTCAGCCTGTTTCCCACAAGACGAATTCTTTCGTTCATCCTTTGAACACTCCTCTTAATCAAAATATTACTGCTCACATGTTAAACTCATGCAAACAGTATTCACTATATAACTGCAGTGAAAAATAGTAAGCAACAGCTATCTGACTGCATTATAGCACAAAGCCTCAAAATATACAAGCAAAAAACGCTAAATTTTACTTAATCAATTATTAATGTCTAACCAATTTAGTAAATATTCCACAGCATAATCTCCCATGGATTCATAAGTAGCTGCCTTAGGATGCACGCCATCCAGATAAGCAAGACTACGTGTTTTATTATTCTCACCTATAGCCGGCTGCAAATCCAAAAGTAGAGCCCTACCTGCACAAAGCTGCTCCACAGCCTGCCGCAAGTTTAGCAAATGACGATTCAGTCCCTCCTCAGCGCTGAGCAGGGGCAAGACAATACACAGCCGGTAATGCTTTTCCTCGCACCAGCTCAAAAGGCGCCGATAATCGTCCAGGATGGAGTCCAAGGGACGACCTTGCAGAACGTCGTTGGCCCCACCCAAAAACAGCACATGGTGCACGTAATCCGGCAGTGGGTATTGGCGCATACGATACAAGATATCATCACAGCAATCGCCACACAAACCATAATTTAACATTCTTATTTTTTGTCCTGAAGCCTTTTCCACCTGAGCAGTCCAAGAATACTTGACGCCAAAGGGAAAGCCCTGCACCAGACTGTCGCCGTAGCAGGCAATATATTCCATGCTTATCACTCCAAGCAGCTATTTGCAATAATTATAACAAAACTTCTTAGCTAAAAGCAAGCCGTATATAATTATGTCACAAAAAAGCTACGCTTATCCATGCACCTTGCTAGTAGAACAGATTATTTTACAAAAAATACCTGCCGTGCTACAATGAAGGTAAGAAAATGCTGGGACAGCGCAGCTATCCCCAAGGAGGCCTAAAAAGCATGGATAATTTTCAATTTTTCGCACCCTCTCAGGTGCTTTTTGGTAAAAACGTAGAAGCAAAAGTAGGCGCTATGTGCAAAAAATACGGCGCTCACAAGGTGCTAGTGCATTTTGGTGGCAATAGTGCTAAAAAATCCGGTCTTTTGGACCGGGTTTGCAGCAGCCTCAGCGAGGCTGGCTTGGACTATGTGCTGCTGGGTGGCGTGGTTCCCAATCCCCTCCTGAGCAAAATCAAGGAGGGTGTGGAGCTGTGCCGGGCCGAGGGCGTGGATTTCATCCTGGCCGTGGGCGGGGGCAGCGTTATCGACAGCGCCAAGGGTATTGGCTATGGTCTGGCCAACGAGGGCGATGTCTGGGATTATTATGAGCGCAAAAAGGCCGTCACTGGCTGCGCTCCCATTGGCGTGGTGCTCACCATTGCTGCAGCAGGCAGCGAAATGAGCAATTCCTCCGTAGTTACCAAGGACGAGGGCATGCTCAAGCGTGGTCTCACCACCGATTACTGCTATGCCAAATTCTCGCTGCTTAACCCGGAGCTGACCTACACTCTGCCCGCCTACCAAACTGCCAGCGGCTGCACCGACATCATGGTCCACACCTTGGAGCGTTATTTTACCGGTCAAGCTACTCAACAATTGAGCCTAGTAGATAATATAGCCGCCACACTGCTACGCAATGTGATGCGCAATGCGAAAATCGCCCTCAAGGAGCCTAATAATTATGCTGCCCGGGCAGAAATCATGTGGAGCGGTACCCTCTCCCACAATGGCATCACCGGCGACAGAACCTGGGGGGACGGGTCCTCCCACCAGCTGGGGCCGGGGCGCCACCTCCACCACGAACACATACAGCAACTCCCCCATAACAGCAGCACCCCGGGTACACGCACCATCGGTCAATTCAAGGTTCTCACTGAAGAGGATATGGCCAATATTTATCGAGCTGCCAAATAATGCTTTGGTCCCTCTAGAGCTTTACTTTTAACTACAAAAGTCATAAAAATTACTCCAGCTGTGCCTAGATGCAGCTGGAGTTTTTGTCTTTTATCAATATGCCATGAATTCCATTCAGACTCCTGTAACGAAACGTTACTCGAAACAAACGTTCAACATATGCTTACATATAAAAATACCAATAGGTTACGCAGGCTAAAGCAATGCGATACCAGGCAAAGCTGGTCAAATCGTACTTGTGCAAGAATTTTAAGAACCACAGCACGGACCAATAGGCCACAATAAAGGAGACCACAAAGCCAATACCCAAAATAGTCAAATCGTCGGCAGTGAGATACTTTAGACTCTTGAGCAAATCGTACAGACAAGCCACAAACATCAAAGGCACTGCTATCAAAAAGGTGTAGCTGGCTGATGCCTGCCGAGAAAGACCCACCAAAAGGCCACCGGCAATGGTGCTGCCACTACGGGAAAAGCCCGGCCACAGGGAGAGAAATTGATAAATGCCAACCCACATCGCCTGCTTCATAGAAATCTTGTCCACATCATCCACCAGTTCTGCTTCCCTGCCCTTAGTTTTGTGCTCTGCAAACATTAACAGCAGGCCACCCAAAACCAGGCCAATCGCCACAGTAAAGGGAGAAAACAGGTATTTTTTTATCAATGGATAGCATACATAGGCCACGCCCATTACCGGCACAATGCCTGCAGCGATATGCCACACAGAAAGGCCCTTGTGCATATCCCAGCCATCCTTGGTGAAGAAACGGACAAAGCGCTCCTTATAAATAAAAATCACAGATAAAATCGCGCCTAATTGCACAAAAACATCGAAAACATCTGCAACGCGTCCCTCGAAGCCCAACAGGTGGCCTACGATAATCATGTGTCCGGTAGAAGAAACAGGCAGAAATTCTGTCAAGCCCTCCACTATACCAACAATAACAGCTATCAAATACTGGTCCATCCTAACATCCTTACATGTACGCAATCTTTCTCTTAATTATACGCTTTTTTCAGCTAATAAACAATAAGTAACCAGCAAGAAAATCAAGATACTACCCTGCAGCCAGCAAAATAAAAGACAGCCCCACTCATGGAAGCTGTCCCTTATTTTATACGTTTTAAATGAATCAAAGGTTAACTAGTCAGGCTTAATCGCCAAAGCAAATACCCAACTGGCGTCCAGTGCGAATAATTTCGCTATCCACGGGCACCTGCCGCGGCTTAGCAGCCGCCTTTTGAATGTACACAGTAACAATTTGGTCATGGTACAAGGAAACCATCACATTATACTCGCCACGCAGGCAAGCCTCTGCCGCTGCAACACCATAACGGGTGGACAAAACTCTGTCGAAGGCTGAAGGAGAACCGCCACGCTGTAAATATCCTAATACCGTACATCTTGATTCAATACCTGTACGCTCTTCAATTGCGTTTGCGACCTTCTCACCAATGCCACCCAAGCGAATGGGCTCAAAGCTGCCCTTGACTAAACGAGCAACGGACATCTCGCCACCCTCCGGCTTGGCACCCTCTGCTGCCACAATAATGCTGAAATTTTTCCCTGCTGCCTTACGCTGCTCAATTTTAGCAATAACGCTATCGAGCTGGTAAGGAATTTCCGGCAACAGAATCACATCTGCCCCACCGGCAATACCGCTATGCAGGGCAATCCAGCCTGCATAACGACCCATAACCTCTAAAACCATAACCCTGTGATGGGATTCAGCAGTAGTATGAAGTCTGTCCAACGCCTCAGTAGCCATCGCCATCGCTGTGTCAAAGCCGAAAGTACGCTCTGTACACGGCAAATCATTATCAATGGTTTTGGGGCAGCCTACAACCTTAATGCCACACTCTCTAGCCAACTGCGCCCCAATATTCAAGCTGCCATCGCCACCGATAACAACCAAGGCTTCTATATCATACTTACGCAGATTTTCCAGCACCTTTTCCCGCATATCCTTGTAGATAATAGATCCATCCTCTTGTTCAATGGCAAATTTAAAGGGATTATCACGGTTAGTAGTGCCTAAAATCGTGCCACCACGGGGGAGAATGCCAGAAACACTGGCATAATCCATCTTTTGTAAATTGTCGTTCACCAAGCCGTTGAAGCCATTATGCACGCCATAAACATCACAGCCATTTTGCAAAAAGGTCTTTACAACAGCTCTAATAACTGCATTCAGTCCGGGGCAATCGCCACCGCCTGTCAATACGGCGAAGCAACGCTTTTTATCAGTCATGCCTAACCTCCGCTTTAACTAAGAGCAGAATATTAGTCCTCTACGTTCCAAATCTTGAAGCCGTCCGGGCTAATGCGAATAGCTTCGGTGCCATCAAATTTGTCATAGCACAGATTGCCATTTTCAATGTAGCCAGGCCATGCAGTGATAATGGTGAATTTTTTGCTCAGCTTACGCATTAAGCTGTCAGTGTTAATATGGAATACAGGCACAAACAAGGTTTGCAGTCTATCCAAAATAATAACGTCAGCATTGTAGCTAGCCAAAATTTCTGCAAACATGTCAGGAGCATACAAGCCTCTGTCAGCCGCAGGAATAGCCAAAAACTCTTCGCTGATCAGCATACGGCAATCAACATAGGTCCATTTTTTAACCTCTGCTGCTTCGCGCAAAACTTTGCTCTTGCCGCTGCCCGGTTTGCCGGTAACGATAACTACATTGCCCTTGTCAGCCTGAGCCGCTTCCACAACCTTCAATAATTCTTCTACTTGATTCATTTGAAAAACCTCCTATGACACCGAAGTGTTAATATTTCACTTAAATTGTTACCTAGTATATTCGCTGAACTTCTCTAAATTCCTCTAAAAAAATATATACCATTCTGAAAATTTCCTTGCAACGCCTCGTAATGTTACACATTTAGCAGTAATTAGCTATTTTTGACGTCTTTATCCTTAAATCTCTCGTAGGGGTCTATGGCCAGCAGCCCACTATAGACAGTGCGCAAGTCGGTAATATCCCCCTTGCTAATGATATATTTTTCTAATTTACGTTTTACCCGCTGCAAAGCATTATCAATGGACTTGATATGGCGATGCAAATCCACGGCAATTTCCTGATAGGATTTGCCATCAAGATAACTCATCAGCACCTTCCATTCCAAATCACTGAGAATATCATTCATTTTATTCTCAATATCACTGAATTCCTCCCTGCTGATCACCATATCCTCAGGATTAGCCACTCGCACACCACTGATAATATCCAGCAGTGTCCTGTCGCTATCCTCCTCGTAAATGGGCTTATTGAGAGAAACATAGGAATTCAAGGGGATATGCTTTTGTCGGGTAGCCGTTTTAATAGCGGTAATAATTTGTCTAGTAACACACAACTCCGCAAAGGCCCGAAAGGAGGACTGCTTATCATTCTTAAAATCACGAATAGCCTTATAAAGGCCAATCATGCCTTCCTGAATAATATCCTCTCGCTCCGCACCAATGAGGAAATAGCTGCGCGCCTTAGCCCTGACAAAATTTCTGTACTTATGCAGCAAATACTCCTGCGCCAATACATTGTCGTGGAGTTGGGCATCTAAAACGATATCCTCATCCGTCATTTGGTTAAAAACTTCGTAAGGATCGTTTTTCTTCACCGTATCTGTAGTCATCAAGTACAATTCCTCCATGTGGATTATAGCAATAAGAATACTTTTTATTATATCCTGTCAAGCCTTTGCCGTCAATCTCACTGACGACGTATTTTTTCTAAATGCTCTAAAACGTGGCCCTTAATGCGTCCCCCCAGCTCGTTACGGTTCAAGGCACCACGAGGAATACGCAGACGCTCGGCAATTTGCTTTTTCGTCTTTTTATAATCCTCGCGAAACTCTCGAGCAGAGATGCGGTAGGCTCCAGCACCCAGCACATTGATTTGCTCCGCATAGTCACTGGTTACCACAAAAACCTTGGCCTTGTAGGGACCATGCCCCAGCTCGTAGGCCCGGCGTTCAATCCAGGAGTCGGCAGTTTCACCCTCGCCGGTATACACCACCTGAATACCATGGATGGTCTCCACAGCTGCAGCACCGGCCACCTCCAGGGCATCAAAGACCACAATGGCCCTATAGCCCTTGAAAGCAGCATATTCGCTAACACCTGCCACCAAAATTTCTCGGGCGTGCTCC
>CAMFZA010000038.1 GCA_946002345.1 uncultured Phascolarctobacterium sp.
TGTCGTACTCTGACTTTACAAACTCCCTGCCATACTGCGCCGAAAGCATGCGACCGCAATAGTATAATGCTCTTTTTGTCAGTGGATACCCTGGGCTGGCGTCATTTTGTGCTTCCACATTAAGAATCAGCTTAATTAAACTACCGTCTTTAGGGGCCAGTGCATAAAAGATGATGTCATAGGTTACCAAGCCCTCATTCAGGCTTTTGTCCTCGTTATTCATACCGGTAATCAAATCAGCATTGCTGGTGTTAGGATGCACACCAATTTCCGCAACATGGGGCTCGCCTTCGATATATTTATTGACAATATCATCAATGCTACAGTCCTTGAACTCTACCACACAGCGCTGCATGATTCTCGCCAAAAACTCTTTGTAGGCCAGCAATCTTTTGCAAACCGCATCATACTGCGCATCTTTACTGCGCTGGATATCCTGAGCCAGTGCATTTTCTTGTTCCAATTATTTTTCACCTCAATCTTAGCACATTTCTGCGCTTTTGACTAGATTTGATGGTGTCCGCTTGCAAGTTTATCACCAGTATTATTGTAGCACTAATTTTCTGATATTTCAATATAGAATTAAGATTTTTTCGATAATACACAAAACGCTCTGCGTCGGCTGCAAGGTAGCTTGCACAGAGCGTTCTTTTTTTACTAGTTGTGCATTCCACAGTAACAAAAGTACTGAATTTTTATGAGTAACGAAACGTTACTCAAAACAAGTGTTCTGTATAAAAACGTATTGCTGTCAACAAATTTAGCAGCGCCCCAAGTGTATTATACACCGGAGCGCTGTCATCAACGTCGCCGTGCAGGCGGAATTTTGCAGTTTTATTTGTATATTGTACATTTACGAGGATTTCGTTATGCTAAAAAACAAAAAACCTGCACCTTAGTGCAGGTTAAAGTTCAATTTGGTCGGGGCGGCGAGATTCGAACTCACGGCCTCTTGTACCCGAAACAAGCGCGCTACCAAGCTGCGCCACGCCCCGACATTTTCACCGATATTTACACATCAGCAACGAGTAATATTATAAAGCAAAAAAAGAACTTTGTCAATACATTTTTACTGTATTTAGTGCAAAACCTCTGTAGGCTACGTCCCTCTTAGGGAGACTCACCCCAAAGCTAGCACAGGTCCAGTCTCTTAGCCCTGGGTCACCACGCGAATACTAGTAACCTCAAAGGCTTGAGCAATGGCAGGCAAAATCTCTCTTTCAATATTGGTGCGATGCAGCTCGCTTTCAGCCACCAGCATAATGCGAGTATCAGCATAGTTGATATTGTGCACACGGCTCACTAAACGCTTGAAGGTATCCTCACCAATGATTTCCTTCAGCTTTTGCAAACGAGCAAAAACCTCGGTTTTTTCCTTTTGCATTCTAACCTCCAAGTGAGTATAGGGAAAAGTTACAACACTAGAATCACGAGCCAGGACAAAATTTTCCTCGCCCTCGCCAGGTACTACTAAATCTTCACGCATTTTATATTCCTCCATCTTCTATAATATCCATAAACCTGCTGACAGCAAGATTTGTTCTCTAATATTATAAGGCACAAATACTTTTCAGTCAAGCAGCAGGATTTTTCCCCTTCGAGTAGAATATAAAAAGAAAAGTTTTGTAAGGAGGAGTGCTTATGTCTCTCAAAGAAGATTTTAAAAAGTTTGCTATGCGCGGCAATGTTATAGATATGGCCGTTGGCGTAATTATCGGCGGTGCCTTTGGCAAAATCGTCGGTTCCCTGGTTAATGACGTCATTATGCCTCCTATTGGCATGGCCATGGGTAAGATTGATTTCAAAAACCTTTTTATCAGCCTGAACGGATAAGTATTCGCGATCTTGGAGGCAGCATAAACAGCAGGGGCTACCGTTGAGGCTTATGGGATCTTTATCAATACTGTGATGGACTTTTTGATTTTGGCCTTCGTTATTTTTATGATGGTAAAGCAAATCAATAAGCTCACCCCACCCCCTGCTCCCAAGCCGGATCCCCGTCTGTGCCCCTATTGCAAGAAGGAAATTGCCGACGACGCCACCCGTTGCCCCCACTGCACCTCCCAGCTGGAAGGCAAATAACAGCCCTTACCTGCCTAAAGTAGCACCAGAAGCTCTGCATAGCTTCCGGTGCTTTTTTAATTGCTAAAACAGGTTTAATAAGGTATAATGATATGAGATTATTTGCTTGTTTGGCAAGCTTCAATATTTAAGGGAGGTCATTGAATGTCTGTTTTAGACGTATTACAGGAACGTGGGTTTATTAAACAAATGTCCCACGAAGCCGAAATTAAGGAATTATTAGAGAAAGAAAAAATCACTTTCTATATTGGCTTTGACCCCACTGCTGACAGCCTGCATGTGGGTCACTTTATTGCTTTGATGATGATGAGCCATATGCAAAAGGCAGGCCATCGCCCCATCGTGCTTTTGGGCGGCGGTACCGGCATGGTTGGCGACCCCAGCGGCAAGGACGAAATGCGCAAGATGCTCACTCCCGAGTTCATTGAGCACAATATTGCCTGCTTCAAAAAGCAGATGAGCCGCTTCATCGACTTTAGTGAGGGCAAGGCCATTATTGCCAACAATGCGGACTGGCTGCTGAATTTGAACTATCTTAACCTGCTGCGCGAGGGGGGCGAGCATTTTTCTGTGAACCGCAAGCTGACCGCTGAATGCTTCAAGAAGCGTTGGGAAAAGGGTCTTACCTTCTTCGAGTTCAATTACATGATTATGCAATCCTATGACTTCTGGAAGCTGCATCAGGATTATAACTGTGTTATGGAGTTGGGCGGCGACGACCAATGGTCCAACATGCTGGGTGGCGTAGAGCTGATTCGCCGCAAGGAGCAAAAGCCTGCTTATTGCATGACCTGCAAGCTCTTGACTAACAGCGAGGGCAAGAAGATGGGCAAAACCGAAAAGGGCGCCCTGTGGCTGGACCCCGAAAAGACCTCTCCCTACGATTTTTATCAATACTGGCGTAATGTGAACGACAGTGATGTGGAAAACTGCTTGGCCCTGTTGACCTACTTGCCCATGGACGAGGTACATCGTCTGGCCAGCCTGAAGGATGCGGCCATCAATGAGGCGAAGAAAGTGCTGGCCTTTGAGGTTACCAAGCTGGTACACGGCGAGGAAGAGGCCCGCAAGGCTCAAGCTGCCACCGAGGCTCTCTTTGGGGGCGGTGCTGACTTGAGCAATGTACCCACCTTGGAAATCACGGCAGAGCAAATGAACGCCAAGGTTATTGATGTGCTCACTGCTGCCAAGGTTTTCAGCAGCAAACGCGAAGCGCGCCAAATGATTGCTCAAGGTGGCTTGACCGTGAAAGAGGAGATTTTGAAGGATCCGGAAGCATCCTTAAGCGCCGACCTGTTCGACGCAGACAAGAGTCTTTTGATTCGCAAGGGCAAAAAGAAATATTTCCGCCTGCTGGTGAAATAGTACAGATAACTTTTAATGTTGAGGGGCGCATCTAACTAGAGCGCCCCTTTTTTAGAAGTAGTTTTGAGGGGAGCTGCTTCACTACTGGATTTGGGAGTTTGTGATGAATAATAATATGAGTTTAGCAAAGGTCCTGCCCATTGGCTTAATGCTATTTTCCTTTTTCTTTGGTGCAGGCAATTTGATTTTCCCCCCTGCTTTAGGACAATTGGCCGGTGACAATTTACCCGCTGCCATTTTTGGTTTTTGCTTTAGTGGCGTGGGCCTGCCCCTGATGGGTATTTTGGCCATGGCTATTTTAAACAGTGATGACCCCAATGAATTGGCCAGTCCCATGAGTCCTGCCTTTGGCAAGGCCATCACCATTTTGTGTGCCCTGACCATCGGCCCCTTTTTTGCCATTCCCCGTACCTGTGCTGTATCCTTTGACACGGGCATTTTGCTTTTGCTGCCCCCTGGCTACGAAACTACGGGCTTGGCGCTCTATTCCGTCTTTTTCTTTGGCTTAACCTATTTTCTTTCTGTTAATCCGTCCAAAATCGTTGATAATATCGGCAAAATCATGTCACCCCTGCTTTTGCTTTGCTTGGGCATTTTGATTACCTGCGTTATTATTGACCCCATGGGCTCCTTGCAGCCTGCCAACGGCGTGTATAAGAATGTACCCTTCTTCAAGGGCTTTCAGGAGGGCTACAACACCATGGACCTGCTCTGTACCATGCTCTATGGTGCTGCCACCTTAAAGGCTATTCAGTCCCAGGGCATCACGGAGCAAAAACAGCTTACAAAAATGTGTATTTATGCTGGTATCATTGCCGCCATTTGCCTAGCTTTGATTTATGGCGCCTTGGCCTATGCCGGTGCCTCCAGCACTGCTGTCTTTGGCATCGTATCCAATGGGGGCCAGCTGCTGAATATGATTAGCGTGCATTATATGGGCTTCCCGGGACAGGTGGTTTTGGCTTTGATTATTTTCTTTGCCTGCATCACCACCTCCATTGGTCTGACTACCTCCATCAGCAGCTATTTCCACGAGCTCAGCGGCAAGCAGGTGCTCTACCAACGTTTTTGCCTGTATATCTGCCTGTTCAGCCTGGTGGTTGCCAATTTTGGTCTGAACAATATTATTAAATTCTCCATCCCCGTTATTTGCATGCTTTATCCCATTGTGATTGCCATCGTGATTTTGAATGTGGGCCAAAGCATTTTCAAGCGGGATAAGGCGATTTTCCGCATCTGCCTGACCCTCACCACCATCTTCGCTATTTTTGATGGTCTGCGGGCCGGTGGCTTTGATTTGCGGTCTCTGGACAGCTTTTTGACCCAGTACCTGCCCTTCTTTGATGTTGGCTTCGGCTGGCTGCTGCCCTGCTTTGGCGGCATTGTGTTAGGCTTTGTTTACCGCATGGTCTTCCCCAACAAATAAGCTGCCCTGTCACACTTTTTACATAACAGTAAAGCCGTTAGTTAAGCTTATCCCTTAACTAACGGCTCTTTTTATGGGTGGCTCTTATTCTTTGAAATCCACCTTCAGATGCTGGCGCTCCGGCATCCGTTTGAATTTGTATTTAGGATAACCCACCATCAGGGTACCCACAATCTTTTGCTTGGTCGGCACGCCTACCAAATCCAGCAGGGGCTTGTAGCCGGCGATGCCACAGCTTTGGATAAAGCCGGCAATGGTGGTGCCCAAGCCAATGGTCGGTGCGAAGAGCTCTGCATAGGCCCAGCTTTGCTCTGCATTGGAGACGCCGGTGATGTTTAAACGGCGGGCCAGAGCAAAAATCAGACAGGGTGCGTGGCGGGCAATAATGTCCTGGCCACGTTCACGGTAGGCACGGAGCACGGTCATAAAATAGCGTTTATTTTCCGTACCCGCAGCAACCTCGTCCTCCATCCAGTTGGCCACAGCATCAGCAATGGCCTTGATTTTAGCAGCATCACGAATGACAACGTAATACATGCCCTGAGAATTGCCTGCGGTGGGAGCATAACGGGCCACATCCAGAAGACGGGTAATCTCCTCATCGGTGGGGGCTTGGGGCTTAAAGTTGCGCACGCTGCGACGCATGCGCAAAAATTCATAGGCAGTCTCCGGGTCCAGCACAGGCTTGGTTACCGGGCGTTGCTCTGCCAAGGGTGCATATTTATTATCCAAGGCGCCTACCGGGCAAATGGCTACGCATTGGCCACAGCTCATGCAGCCCCTGTCAAAATGGCACTCGGGACCATTCTCCCCCAGTGTCAGGATGCAGGAGGGGCAGCATTCCACGCAAATACCACAGTGCAAGCATTTACTAGTATCAACAGTTAATAAATCCATGAGTGTACCTCAACCTTCAAACTGGATGTATTCCAAACCGCTGAAATCAGCCTGGTATTGACCATTCTTCAAAGGCTTGCCCATAAGCTCCTTATCATCAGCCGCCACACCCTCCATATTGATGAGCCCTATGGAGGCCACAGCACAGAGTCCATTAAGCTGGTTGGCTGCCTGCAGAGCGGCGGCCTTGTCGGCCTCGGTAACCTTGCCCTTGTTGGGATACATATCGGCAGCAGCAACAATGACGGTCAGCATTTCGCCGCTTAGTGCGAAGACATGGGGAACAGCGCATTTTTCCGGCTGCACATAGTCAACCACAAAGCCATGACCCTCCAACCAGGGAATCAGGGCCTGCAGGCCCAGCATATGTATTTCTTGGTCATTTAATAATTCTTCCACAGTTCTTCTCCTTACGCCTTACTCTTCGCCTAAAACCAGCACCTCGGGCTCCAGCTGCACTCCCTGGACTGCCAAAACCCGATCCTGCACATCACGAATAAGCTGCAGCACATCCTTGGCAGTGGCTCCGCCCACGTTCACCACAAAGCCCGCATGCTTAGTGGAAACCTGGGCTCCCCCCACAGTGTAGCCCTTCAGTCCCGTTTGCTCGATTAGAGTACCGGCAAAATAACCGACGGGACGTTTAAACATGCTACCGGCACTGGGCAGCTCCAAGGGCTGCTTGGCAATACGGCGTTGGCTAAAATCATCCATCTTAGCCTTAATGGACTCTGCCTCGCCGGGCTGTAGGCTTACAGTTACGCTGGTCACAATTAGGCCACTATTTTGCAGAGCTGTATGGCGGTAGGAAAAATCCAACTCGTCGGCCTTAAGCTGACTGCTTTGGCCCTGCCTATCCATAACTTGTACGCTGGTAACTACCTTGGCCATTTCGCCATCGTAAGCCCCGGCATTCATATATACTGCGCCACCAATGGTGCCGGGGATACCCACGGCAAACTCCAGACCGCTTAGGGACAGGCTGGCTGCCTTTTTGGAGGCCATGGCTAGGGAAATACCACTGCCAAAGGTCAACACATTGCCATCAACAGTAATGCTGCTGAAAAGGTTACTCAGCTTGATGACCAGTCCACGAATGCCCTTGTCGCGCACCAAAAGATTGGAGCCATTGCCGACCAAGGTCACGGGCACAGCATGATGCGCAGCCCGCTTTAAGAGCTCCGCCAGCTCCGCCTCATTGCCAGGCTGAGCCAGCATATCAGCTGGACCACCAATGCGAAAGGAGGTATGCTTGGCCATGGGTTCCTCTAGCAACAGCTCCTTAGCTGTGCAGCCTGCAAAAATCCCCTGCAAATCCATTATTTTTCACCCATAGCTTCCTTGACTACGTCTTGAATGGAGTTCGTTACATCGGCCAGCATCATTTGAAAACGCATGAAGGAGTTCAAATATTGCATAGCGTCCTGGTTTAGGGAGAGGATGCCATACAGCTTTTGAATTTTTTCGGTGGTTTCCTTGGCAGGCTCCTTGCCCTGATATTTTTCAATTTCTGCTTGCTGATTCAAAGCTAAAAATTCATCCACCATTTTTTTAGCATCTGCATCCTTGTTCAGGGCAGCAGTTGCTTCCTTCAGTTTTTTGAATTCATGGCTTTCGCGCATAGCCTTTGCTAATTCATTTGCGTTATCGTATACGTTCATTGTTGTCACCTCATAAATTAAATAGTATATATTACACAGAGCGTCGAGAAAGGGTCAGATACGAGAAATAGCGACGACGGCGTATGAATAATACTCCTAGGAGCTATTACGAAGTAGATGGCCCTTTATCGGCGCTCTTTTTATGGGCTAATTTAAAAGCTTACATTTAAATGTGCCCACATAGTAGAAGGCTGATAATCAAAATGCCACCACTCCATCTCGATGCCACGGAAGCCATAAAGCTCCATGGACTCGCGCAGTAAAGCGCGCAGATAGCGTTGGCGACTAGTGCCACCAGCATAGCTGGCAAACTGCCGCAGAGAAGGCTCATCAAAGCCCGAAATCATCTCTACCTGCTCGCCTGTTTCCAAATCATACAAACTCACATCCACAGCGTTGCCGGTGTTGTGAGCACTGCCCTTGGTATCCGGGTCCTCCAGCAGGCCCTTGCTATTATCAGGCAGAGCCAGATGGGCCAGCTTGGAAACACTCCAGGGTCTGTAGGCATCCCACAGCACTAAGCCAAAGCCATAGGCCGCCACATGCTGCTGCACCTTGCCCAAGGCAGCGGCAGCCTCCTTGCCCAAATACAGCTTTGCATTAGTATAGAGGGGCGCTCCAAAACAATTGTCCGCGCTGCCATAGCGAGAATCAATCTTGACCCCGGCGATGGTGCTGGCATCCACCAGCTCCACCTGCTCGCCTTCTGCCAAGGCCGGGGGCAGCACCGCCGCTGCAGCCTCTGCTCGCAGCTTGGCCCACTCCTCAGCGGAACGAGCCGGAAAGCGAAATGCCTTAGCCCGCTCCCCGGTAGTATTGCCCAAAAAATAGCGACTGTACACATGCCCGCCCACACGACAGGAAATACCATAACCATCCGGGTCCCGCTCAAAGCGCACGCTGGACTCGGAGCTGGTCATGGGCCCGGCCTCATTCAGGGTGTAGGAATCAAAATGCTCCTTAGCCAAAGGATACACGTTGGCACCGCCAAAGGTTTTATCAGCCTGAGCAAAACGATACAAAAGCTCCAGCCGTCCCCCATTTTCACGAATGAGAATATTCTCCCCGTTGCCATAATAAAAGCCCAAAATGTGCTTTACATCCTTGGGGGCATCCGGGGGCACCGCTGCCAGCACCACACTCAGTCCTGCTTGGGCACACAAAAGCAGACCGGCTGCCAAGCCGGCCAGCAAATTCTTATAATGCATTAATGAATCAACTCCTTGCGCACATCGGCCAAAGCATTAAGCCTTGCGCGCACCTTGGCAACATCTGCCAAATCAATGGTACAGGAAATAACCTCTTCTTCGCTGCCAGCCTCGGCCACAATCTTGCCACTGGGAGCCACCACCATGGAATGACCAAAGAAGGGAGCACCCTTAAAGGTACCAGCACAGTTCACTGCCACCACGAAGGTGTGGTTTTCTGCAGCCCGGGCCTGAGCCAAAAGGCGCCAAATATCACCTCTAGCCGTGGGCCATTCGGCAGGACAGAAGATGATTTGCGCCCCCTGCAGGGCCAAATGCCGGAATAACTCCGGAAAGCGCAGATCATAGCAAATGGTGGAGCCGCAGCACACACCATCCAAGGCATATGCCTGGAAATTATTTCCCGGTGCAAAAAAGCGCTCTTCGTTAAAAAGGCCAAACAAATGCACCTTATCATACATATTCACCAGGGCACCTGTCTTATCGATAGCCACCGAGGTATTGTACACCTTGCCTTTCCGGCGCATGGGTACGGAGCCGGCCACAATGGCGCACGCCTGCTCTGCCGCAATTCTTTGCAGCTCCGCCAGCACCGGTGAGGACTCAGCTTCCGCTTCGATATCGAAATGCCCCAGGCTATAGCCCGGAGGCCACACCGCGGGCAAAACCAGCACATCGTGGTCGGAAGCGTTTTCCCGCACCAGCTGCAGTCCATGAGCCACATTGGCCTCTTTATTCTTTTCCAGAACAGCTAGCTGCAGCAGGGCAATTTTCATAATACGCGCTCCTTAGGCATCATATTGTTCTTCACCAAACGACCGGCAAAGAATTTTTCCAGCTTGCGGGTGCAACGAGTAATAAAATGCTCCTTGCCACCCAGGGATTGCACCCAAACCACCGGATGACCGGCAATTTTCGCACCCAAAACGTCGGTCATCAGTTGGTCACCAACGAAAAGGATTTTGCCACCACCCATAGCCTTAGTTATTTGCTTATAAGCCATGGGCATGGGCTTTGCAGCACGCATAATAGTGCCCAAATTGGTTTGACGGGTAATAGCCTTAATACGGTCGCCACCGTTGTTGCTAATCAAGGCTACATTGATGCCCAGCTGATGCAATTGGCGAATCCAGGTCATGGCACGGGGGCCAACCAGATTCTTGTCACGGGGCAACAGGGTATTGTCGATATCCACAACAATCTTCATGTAGCCATTACGCTTCAACCATTTCGGGGAAATGTCAAAAATACTCTTTACTCTGTAATCGGGACAAACATACTTTAATATCATACTACCTTATCCTTTGGAAATTTTATTTCAAACGTGGTACCTACACCACATTTGCTGATTACTTCGGCGCTAGCGCCGTGCACGCGAATAATCTCCTTGGCAATAGCCAAGCCCAGACCCGTTCCCGGAACACTGCGACAATGGGATTTTTCCACCTTGTAGAAGCGCTCCCAAATAAAGGGAATATCGGCCTCCGGAATACCCTTGCCCTGGTCAGAAACGCTGAGCAAAACACTACCATTCACGAGTTTTTTCGCGCCTATTGATACAGTACCATTTTCTGGCGAATATTTCAAGGCATTATCGCCTAAAATCATAATTAATTGCACCATTTGGTCGCCGTCACCTAAAATTTTGATGCTTTCGTCAGCATGCACATTGAAAATAACCTTGTGCTTCACTGCCTTCACGCTCAGCTTTTCGGCAACATTGCGAATGATGACCGCCAGTGGTAGCTCATCCATATTATTAATCGTCAGCGGGTCACTGGATTCCAGTCTGCTAATATCCAAAAGCTCACGCACCATGCGCTCTAAGCGCACTGTTTCTTCATTTATCAGGGTGCGATAGCGTTGCAAAACCTCCGGGTCCGTTACCATGCCATCACTAATGGCCTCATTGTAGCCCCTGATTATGGTAATCGGTGTCCGCAGCTCGTGGGAAACATTGGCCACAAAGTCGCGACGGATTTTTTCGGTGCGCTCCATTTTGGCAATATAGGCACTCAAATCGTTGCCCAAGGAGTTCAGGGAGCTGGCCAGCTCGGCAATCTCATCCTCGCCCTGTACCACCAACCTGCGGCTGTAATCGCCGGAGGCCATGGCCATAGCGCTGTCCTTCATTTCCTGTACCGGTTTAATAATTTTACGGGACAGGGTTTTTACCAAAAACAGGCTGAGCATCAGGGCAACAATACCCACAGCAGTTATGTAGATGTAAACATTACGCAAAAACTTTTCAAAGCCGCTGAGCGGTTCAATCATTAAAATGGCGCCCGTGCTTCCCTTCGGAGTTTTATAGGGCACACCCACCAAAATAACCTGCTCCTTGTAATGGGGATGAAAAATCTGCGATTTAAAGGATTGACCTGCGTATATATCATGGAGAATGATTCTAATGCGATAGGAAAGACCGCTGCCCTTGATGTCCTTATCCAGCTTCATGGCGTTGTTTTTCAGCTCACTTTCAGAGGGCACGCCATACTTCATATACTGTCTCAAGGAATCAGGCGCATCAGCCTTTTCCGGACCATCATAATAGGAGGCCGCAACGAGCTCGTAATTATCATCAAAAAGCCAGATGCGGGCGCCAACCAACCGATCCACCGCAATAATATACCGATAAAGCATATTCTTGTCTTCCATGCGGATGAAGGCCTCAATGGTCTCGCCCATTTCATGACCCTTATCGGTCAATTCCTGCTCCATGATTTCGAAGAAATAGTCAGCAATCAAATAGGAAATACCGGCAGTAATTCCCACCACCACAATGACTATAATAACCATGAAGCTATACATCAGGCGGGTACTAAGGGATTTTTTCATGCTAAACTATTTATCCTTAACCTCGAACTTATAGCCCACACCCCAAATGGTGGTAATATCCCACTTAGCATCAGCAGGGATATTCAGCTTTTGACGAATACGCTTAATATGGGTATCCACGGTGCGAGTATCACCATAATAGGAGTAGCCCCAAATGGTCTCCAAAAGCTGATTGCGGCTGAAGGCCTTGCCCGGATTGGAGGCTAGGCACCACAAAAGCTCCATTTCCTTAGTAGTGAAGGTCATCTTATGACCAAAGGCA
>CAMFZA010000039.1 GCA_946002345.1 uncultured Phascolarctobacterium sp.
ATGCACAATCTTGATCTGAAAAATATTGTCGTCCGATATCTGGGCTTGGGCACTCTAAAGAGCAACAAAACCAGAGCCACACCCCCAATAAAGGCCGCCAGCAGGATGTTGCTGGTGGTGGCCAGCACACCCTTTATGGCATAGATATTTAAATTTTGGAAGAGCACGCTTTCCACGTGCATGGAGGTTTGCCAAAAATAAAAGGCATCAAAAATCAGTGTTAGGGCTGTAAAGACGTAGACTACAAAATAAATAAGCTTCATGAAAACATTGGGCCATTTATAGTAGCACATGGCAGCCAAGAGCACTAGCAAAATATTATTATTGATGCCGGCAATAATGGCCAAGGTGGTCTGCGCGCCCCGGTCCAGACTGAGCTGATACACCATAAAGCAGGCTACGCCCACATACAAAAGGCCAATAACTACCACCGGGAAATAACGGCGCAGTCTATCCGGCAAACGCATGCGCCGAAAATACTTCCTCCAAAGGATTAAGCCTAACAGGCAGTCCCGTAAGAGGTGGTTGAAGATTTCAAAGCCAAACTCCTCCACCGGCAGGGGATCCAAAGTCCCAAAATTATCGTAGGCCAGCTTCCACTCTACTGCTCCCGCAATTAGCAGAAAGAGCACTATCACTAGCTTGCTGATTACTTTTCTCACTTACATCAAACCCTTATCTAGCAAAAAGCACAAACTACTCTAGTTAAGCCAAAAAACGAATCGGCACTTCCTCCAGCTCGATGCTTAAGGGAGCCGTAGTCACTGCGTCCCCATCCAGTTCGGCAGCAAAATCCTCCACATTGCAGCGAATTTCTAAGCGCTTGGCCCTGCGCACCACGATATCCTTGTCTAGGCCCAAGGCTTCCATGGCGATGCAGGCCGCATAACGGATAAAATCCGCACGCTTAGCACCTGTAAACAAGGCTGTGTACAGCCACGGATTGGATAAGTTGGCCCCGCGGAAGAGATTGTAGCGTCCAGCATAATAACGGCTCTTGCCTACGATGACGGAGGAGGCCTCATGCCATTCTTCCTCCTCATCAAAGCGCACCTGGAAACGGTAGCGCCAGTTGTTGAAAAGCACTTCCTTACGCATAAGCTCCGTACCCTGCAGCACATAGGCCAGCTTATTTAAAAGCTTCTTTTCTTTTTCGGTCACACTGTCCACAACCAGGGAATCAAAGCCGATACCAGTAACTGTCAAGAAGATATGTCCATTGGCGCGACCTAAATACACAGGTACCTCCACGCCCTTAAGTACACGGCGCACCCATTTATAGGGGTCACCACTCATCAAAAGCTCCTTCGCCACCAAATTTACCGTGCCTGCCGGAAAAACGCTAATATAGGGCAGATACTGGCGATTAGCTAATTGCTCAATCAAGGCCCGAATGGTGCCATCACCGCCGGCTATGATAACCCAATCCACCTGCTGTGCCTTTAAATCCCCAGCGATAGCGGGAATATCATCAAAGCGCTTAATTTCCCTGAGCTCTACAGTTTTAGTGCCCAACTCATCTTTGAGCCTTTTAAAAATCTCATTGATTTTCATAATCATGCTGGCAAAAAGCTGCTTGCCACTGTTGCGATTATAGATGATGACCACCTTATGAAATTTATGTACTTCAGCGTAATTGATAGACATTTTTAACTCCTAAAAATCCACTTTTTGCGCGAAAGATAATTCCACACCACTACAATGCAGCTGGTCAGCACCTTGCTCAGCATGGGTGCCCAGCCTAAAAGCGTTACAAAAATATACATCAGCAGCAGGTTAAAGCCCAAGCCCATTATGCTTACCAAAAACACCAGGCTAAGCTCCTTGCCGCGCTGGTAACGACTGCCGCTGTCAAAGACTAAAATATTGCCCAGGAAATAATGGAACAGAGTGGACAGACAAAAGGCCAGAGCTGTTGCCGTCATGGTCAGGGTGGTTACACCCCAGCCCCACCCATTGAAAAGGTAGTTGATGAAAACATAAAACAGTCCCCACTCAAATAAGGCGGCTGTGCCACCTACAAAGAGATAGAGCACCAGCTTAATAAATTCACTATCCGTATAGTCAAAGCCAAAGATAACCTTTCTGCGCATAAAAAAACTCCACTTAAATCTGATTGTGTATTATTTCTCATTTTACATGGAGTTTACAGTAGCTTTAGGATTTTTAAAGTGGCGAAATTGCTATCCATCACTGCCCTGTTAGCTCAGCCAATACCAAAATTATTTTTGTCACCAGTTCCCGTGACCGCTCCAAGGGCAGGGCCAGATTTTCATCCCAGACCATTTCCGGCAGCAGGGGCACATGGACAAAGCCTATTTTCGTATCAGTGCCAGCATAATGATGGCAGGCCAAGTAAAAAATATCATTGCACACATAGCCGCCCGTTGCGTACCCCAAATGCACGTGGCAATGCTCCCTTTGCAGCTGCTGCACGATTTCGTGGGCAGGTATCGTGGCCATATAGGCTGCAGGTCCTCCAGCAATAACAGGCTCATTCCAGGGCTTGCGACCCAGATTATCCTCCACTAAAGCATCGCGAACATTCACTGCCACAGTGTCCACATGCACATGGGTACTGCCGCTATCCATGCCGGTTAAGAGAATGATATCGGGCTTGAGCTCCTCTGCCCTTTCCAAAAGCATGCGCCCGGCCAAGCCAAAGATATTGGGCAACAGCAGCTTGGTAAGTCGAAAATCTCCCAGCTGCTCCGGCAAGGAACGTACCACCTCCCAGCAGGGATTCAACTGATAATGGGCGAATGGGTCAAAGCCAGTAATTAAAAGCTTACGCACAGCAAGCACTTCCTCTTTTTAATCAAGATTTAAGCTTAATTATAACACAACACATTCTCTAAGTGTTATGCCTTAGCCTCGTCCACATCCTCAGTCACAAATAAAAACCGCATGATCAGCGAAAATCCACTAACCATGCGGTATTTGTTAATTGGAGCTCCCAACAGGATTCGAACCTGCGACCCTCTCATTACGAATGAGATGCTCTACCAGCTGAGCTATAGGAGCAATTTTATTAGCTTGCTTTGTTGTATTAAGCCTCGCCCTCTTTGGCTGCTTCCTGAGCGGCTCTTGCGGCTGCCATTTCAGCCTTGGTGCGACGCTTTCTCACCTTTTTGGCACTGTTAATACCGGCCTTTTTAATCACCTTGGCCAGCTCGGAAATGATGTGCAGCTCATCCACACTGCAGCCCTGCAACAGCTCTGATAGCTCGTGGCAGTAAATCTGCTCGCTCCGATGGATATTATCACACAGGAGCTCATCCACGGACACATCCAACACATTGGCCAAATGGATAATTGTGGGCAAGCCAAGCTTAGTATTACCAGTTTCGATATTACTAATATGCGGAGTAGACAAGCCGGTTAATTGGGCTATATTCCCCTGAGTAAATCCTTTACGAATACGTGCAGCCTTTATTCTCAGGCCAATAGCCTTATAATCAATGTCCAACTTCAACAAGCTCTCCCCTCTAATCCCTTACTTTTTTCATAACGCTATAATTATATCTGAATTCGTTTTAAAAGGCAAGCAGGACTGGGGAATATTTTTAGGGAAAACTATTTATTTTTCAGAACCGGTACGGTCAGGCTACCTTGGGGCATTAGGAGAATTTTATAATCAGGCCCGATATATTTTTCGGCCAAAGCGATGGCTTCATCCACATTGTCAACTGCCTCAAAGAGCAAATCCTGGGCCAGCTTTTTATCCAGCGCAGAAACCAGAATAAATTTAGCCTTTTTCATCAGGCGGGTAATAGCAAAGGCCTTGTGGGCACCGATGACAAATTTCCGGGCCAAAGCCTCTTTAATGGCGTCAGGGGAGGGATTTTCCTGCAAGGCTTTTTCTAAAGCAGCACTACCGCTGCCCTCTTCACACTCACCTAGGATGATGACCACACCGCCCTCGCGCACTGCGCACCAGGCATTGTCCATGGTTTTTTGTAATTGATAAATATTGATATCCTTAGGATAACCACCGCAGCTGGCAATAACAATGTCTGCAGGCTGGCTTATAGGCGCACCATAAACCTGCTCCACAAATTGGCATGCCTCTAGGTGGGATTCCTTCCAATCGCCGGCAAAAATCTTCAGGAAACGCTTTTGCGCATCCAAAATAGCATTAAAGTTGAACAATCTATGCTTTTGCGCAAAGAGAGCCACGCCCTCCATTTGGTCCTCGTAAACAGGATTGCCCTGCAGCTTGCCCAGCTGGGAGTTGGGACTCATCATTAGGCTGTGATTGCGGCGCACGGTTTCCATTGCAGCCACGCCTGGCAGAACCGCCTTGCGCCCGCCACCAAAGCCACTAAAGAAATGGTACACAACAGTGCCCGTCATGATGACCAAATCCACATCACAAATTAATTTATTGATGAGCACAGGAGTGCCGTAGGAGGTGGCACCAAAATAATTGAAGTCCTCATGCTTATTGCAATCGCTATTATACATTTTTAGACGAGCAGCAACGCCCTCGCTCACCTGCTCCACCATTTCCTCGTGGCTCATGGCGCGATGGGTACCCAAGGCAAAAACAATCTTCATGTCCTCGTCTTTTACGCCTAATTTGTTCATCTCATCCACTAAAATAGGCATAAAATCATGGGTATTGGCCACACGGGTAGAGTCGTTGCAAATGAAGGCAATCTTCATCCCTGGCTTGATCAGCTTGTCAATGGGCTCGCTGGCAATGGGATGGTAGATGGCATCCAGTACAGCTGCCTTCAAATCCGTCAAGGGCGGAAATTCGGCAATTTTGATTTCGTCCAACACATGCTCCTTTTCCAGAGAAAAGGTTTGATAGCCGTGACCATATTTATACTTATACTCTACTGTCGTCATAGCGCACCTCCGTTGTAAGCTTGGCTATATTGTACTACATCTTTTGAGCGCACTGCAATTCACGCTTATATATATTGTAACACATTTCCTAAAAATGCTGTACTTATTTTTGGGAATTTGAGGTGAATTATCTGTTATTTCTTTGGTAAGGACAGCAGCAGCACAGTGAAGATAATACAGCTCATGCCGATATAATCCGGCAAAACAAGCTTGGTATCCAGCAACAGCACCACTGCAATAATAGAGGCCAAGGGCTCGGCGCAGGAAATAAGGCTGGCCTTGGTGGAGCCAACGATTTTGAGTCCTGCCAAATAGAGAGCATAGCTGGCAATGGTCGCGCCTGCAATTAGATAGGCCATGGCTAGCAGTGCCTGCAGATTCCAGCTACCTGCCGGTGTAAGGGGATTGCGTGCAGCTATCAGGGCTAAGCCGGAAAGGAGCTGTCCCCAGCCGATGATAACGGTGGCAGGATAGTGCTTTAAAAGTTCCACAGGCTGGATACTATAAAAGGCGTAGGAGAAGGCGGACAGGAGACCTATGGTTATGGCCGCTGGAGACAGGGCCAGGCTGGTTAGGCTACCGTGGGTGGCAATCAAAAAGACGCCCACCAGAGCACCTACAATCCCTAGCAATTCTCTGCCCTCAGGCCAGGAGCGGTGCTTGTAGCTCATATAAATCATCACCCACACAGGGGCACTGTATTGCAGCACGGTGGCTGTTGCCGCATTGCATAGAGAAATGGTGTAGTAAAAGCCTAGCTGCGCTCCTAAAATGCCTACGAAGGAAAAACACAGGAGTGACAGAAAACGCTCCCGCAAAATGGTAAAGATATTCTGCCGTATAATCACAGCTGTATAGAGCAAAAACAGCAAGCCAGCCACAATTTGGCGCACCATAACCAACCACACAGCGTCCACCTGATGGTACTGGAACAAATACTGTCCCGCTACGCCGCCCAGTCCCCAAAAGGCTGCTGCCAGCACAATGAGGATAATTCCCTTGAGCATTGCCATCCCTCCTTTCTCTTACGTATAGTATGTAATATAGCACTTATTTGCAGTATTGTCTATTGTTTTATAAATTGCGGTTTATCGATTAGTTTATGCGTTAACGCTCAAAGGTATACCTGTGAAGTGCTCCGGTCTGCGAATGCTTGATACAATGTTCACATAGAGCGCTTAATCCGTCAAGAGAAAAACTTACGAAAGCGTGACGAGGCGCTTCGCGAACATGCGAGCCTGTCCGTTGCTACTGTAAATTGTTTATTCATCGTCTTACTGATCTAGTCGCATTCTTGCCTCCGCCACTTCCCAGGTATACACTTTTCGCTTGCGAAGTGATATATGGCACATAAAATTGAGTAATAAGTAAACAGCATAGGAGCTGTGATTTTTAGCAAATGAGTGGCTTGGTACAATGGCCTCAAGGGTTCGAAAACCTAGATTATTCTGCGAGACAAATAGTACCCCGCAGAGGCCAATTGAACCCCACGAAATTTGCGTTAAAAAATTACTTGCGACTATGATGATTACTTATTACGAATTTCACAAATACGATCATTTCGTCAAACCATAATTTTGAAAACATTTCCCGCCCACACAAAAAAGCGGACGCCTCAGCGTCCGCTTTGAAGTACAATATGTGATTACATGGTTGCAATAAAGTAGGCAATACTGCTTACTAAAACAGTGAGCGTAATCATCATGGGGTCGGCAATAGAAGTACGATAGTTTTCCGGATTATAATGGCTGCGTTTGCGGAAAGGCTTCGCATCCAAGAAATCCATAGGATTGGAAGTCAAATCCATAAACTTTTCGTACAGCACCTGCCAAGCGCCACCCAAGCCACTGCACAGCGCACACAGAAGCGCACTAGCCTTGCCAATAAATCCTGCAAAGGGCTTACGATAGAACCAATCCGTATCCAGACTGATTGCTGTATGAGGCTCCATGTTCTTCAAATACATCATGAAGGGAATCATGGCCATACCCAGCATTTGTACGGGCTGCAGCAAATGCGGCGCAGTAAAGGGCTGGTAAGGAGTCATCTCAAAGGGCAGATGACGATACAGCAAATCGGGGTATACACCATAGAGGAAGCAGAGGAAGCCGCTAATGCTCATGGCAATCTTCATGTTGATGGGCAACGGATTAATAACCTCTGCACCCTTGTCATCCTTGCGCAGGAAGATGAAGTAACCCATCTTCAGGGGGATGGACAAAAAGGTACCGGTAGCAGCCAGCTCCAGCAAAGTGAAGACCATGGGCTGACCTGCGGCAGCAGCGGCGTTTACAGTGATATTTTTACTGATAAAGCCGTTGAAGGCGGGGATACCAGCAATGGAGAAGGCAGCGGAGAAAAAGCACACTGCGACTAAGGGCAGCTTTTTAGCCATCCCGCCCACCTTATTGATGTGCTTGATGCCTGTTGCGTAAATAACAGCACCTGCACACATAAAGAGCAGAGATTTAAAGAGAATATCGCAGAAGGCATGGGCTGTAGCACCATTCATGGACATGGCCGTGCCAATACCGGCACCGGCAACCATGAAGCCGGTCTGGGAAATAATATGGTGAGCCAAAAGCTTACGCATATCGTTTTCCATAATCGCATAGCAGGCGCCATACAGAGCCATCAATACACCGCCCCACATTAGGAGCTCGGTACCAGCGTACACTCTAATCAGCGCATAAACTGCAACCTTGGTTGTCAGGCAGCTCATGAATACGCCGCCAGTAAGGGTGGAGTTAGAATAAGCATCCACCAGCCAGGCATTCACAGGAGGCATAGCCACGTTAATAAACCTCCCCAGCAACCCCAGCCCCAAAGCCCAACCAAGGCGTCTATTGGTGAGGCTGTGGATCATCAAATCACCATGTCCCGTGTACCAAATGCAGAAGATACCTGCCAGGAGAATACCGCCGCCCAGCATATGCACCAGCATGTAGCGGAAGCCCGCACGCCGTGCTTCATGGGTGGGATTGCACCACACAAGGAACAAGGAGGTAACTGCCAAGGATTCCCAGAAGAAGATAAAGCTCAGCCAATCCTTAGCCAGGCACACACAAATTGCGCCGCCTGCATAGGCCATGGAGCAAAGTGCTTCCATTCTATTGGGGTTATGAGCCGCATAAATACCGCTCACCAAAGCCAACACGGAAAAGATAAAGGCAAAAATCCAGGCCAGCTTATCCACATACATGAGATGCAGCTGGATATCGCGAACGAAGTGCATGGTGTACTCCGCGCCCAGGGGCAGCTTCAGCGCCGCGCCAACGGCAGCGAGAGGGCCCAATGCCAGGACATATTTTCTGATTGCCTTGGGAGCAAGCATGGCCACAATGCCCACTACCCACAAAATCAAGCCGGGGTGAAGCATTAATTCATTCATCAATCATCACCTCTGCCATCTTCATCAAATTCATCGTCATAATAATCCTTATCGCGCTGCAAAATCGGCGCCATAATCAGCTTGGAGACGATGATAAGCACCCAAGCACCAACAAAGCCAAAGAAAATGTCGTAGCCAAAGGGCAAGGGCCACCAGGATGCAGCGTGCATATGCACACCGGCCATTTCGGCAGCGGCTGCCAGTACCAAAACCACAGCTACAAGCAGATAGACTGTTTTCTTAGTCATTATAGCCACCCCCCGTGCCAGCCTGCGCAAACTGCGTTGGAGGCCATAGTTGCCAATTCATAGAAATGCGGATAAACATTGGGAACGCAGCCCAAAATCAAAGCAATCAAGGTGGTAATGCAGATAGGAATCAGCATAGCGTAGCTAATTTCACCATATTGGCGGAATTTTTCCTGTGGGTCCTTTACAAAAAAGGCCATTTGGGAAACAGGAATCAGGTAAGCCGCAGCCAAGAGACCGCTAGCCACCCACAGTAATACGTACAAGGGCTTACCTGCCTGCAAGGCACCTAAGCACAGATTCCACTTACTGATAAAGCCAACCAGGAAGGGCACGCCGGCGATGCCCAGCGAAGCAATGGTAAAGCAGGCCATAGTTACAGGCAGCTTTTTGCCAATGCCACAAAGCTCACTAATATTATTTCTATGGGTACGGGCAATAATCAGGCCCGCGCAC
The DNA here is from genome assembly GCA_946002345.1 of uncultured Phascolarctobacterium sp. Lineage (GTDB taxonomy): Bacteria > Bacillota > Negativicutes > Acidaminococcales > Acidaminococcaceae > Phascolarctobacterium_A. Next base: position 8,953 of record CAMFZA010000039.1, read on the forward strand.
ATAAAGAGGGTAATCTTCATTACCGCATGGGCCACCAGATGCAAATAAGCACCTTTAATGCTGATGGGAGAAATCAGGGCCGCACCTAAAACGATGTAGGAAAGCTGGCCAATGGTAGAAAAGGCCAAGCGACGCTTCAAATGGTCCTGACGCAAAGCGATGAGGGAGGACACCAGAATACTAATGGCAGCCGCCCAGGCTAAAACATCTGTAACACCAATTTCGGCCAAAAGCTTGGGACCGAAGACAAAACCGATAATACGCAGCACGGCGAAGACACCGGTCTTAACAACAGCTACAGCATGCAGCAGTGCAGATACAGGGGTCGGCGCAATCATTGCTGCCGGCAGCCAGCCATGCAGGGGCATAACAGCTGCTTTTACGGAGCCAGCCAAAATCATTAGTACGAAGGCTGCCTGCAGCACCCATTTAGGAGCCATATCGGTGGTCAAAAAGCCGCCGGCGGTGAAGCTCATGGTGCCGCTGATGCAGTAAACGGCAATGACGCCAGCTAGGAAGAACTGACCGGAAATCAGGGTGTAAATCAAATATTTACGGCTGGCCATCAAAGCCTCCTGGTTACGCTTGTGCAGCACCAAGGGATAGCTGGCCAAGGTCAGCAGCTCGTAGAAAATAAAGAAGGTCAACAGGTTCTCGGCCATAGCGATACCCATTACCGCACTCATGCACATAGCAAAGGCTGCAAAGTAACCGGTCTGCTCGCGCTCCTGATTGCAGCGCATGTAGCCGATGGAATAGAAGTTCATGGGTACCCACAGCATGGAGGCTAGGGTTGCAAAAATCATGCCCGCCGGGTCCGTGCGCAGAGTCAAGCCCACAGTATCAGTAATTTGGCACAGCGTCCATTGATATACGTTGCCATCCAAAACAGCGGGTAGCATGGACAGGATAATGCCAAATTTCAGCAAGGAAGCGATTACACTCCAGGCCTCACGCAGGTTGGGCCAGCGTCTGCTGAAGGCAATCAAAATAACAGCAACAAAGGAAACACCTACTGCCAGAAAGGGTCTGCAATCTATAATCGTCATCTCAAGAACACCTCCGGCAAGCCTAATTTAATGATATCCGTAACAATATCCACGCTGTAGAAGCCCAGCACCAAAATGCCAATGCCCATTACGAAAATCGGCAGAGCCATGCTGAAGGGCAGACCCAGCTTACCCTTATGGGGATGAACCTCAGTAAGAGAGGCTTCGCGCTGAATAAACATCTGCTCTATGATGCGGAAGAAATAAATAGCGTTCAGCAGGGAGCTGATTACCAGCACTGCAATGTAGAAATATTGCTGTCCGGTATAAGCGCCCAGCATCAAATACCATTTACTGAAGAAGCCCGCAGTGGGCGGCAAGCCAATCATGGATAGAGCCGCCAAGGTAACGGTGATGGTACTGATGGTCATCTTTTTGTTAAGGCCGCCCAAACGATACAGGTTAACCTCGCCAAAGCGGTGCTCAACGCCACCAATTACCAGGAACAGACTGCATTTCATGAAGGCATGGTTGATGATGTGCAGTACGGCGCCAATGAAGCCATACATATTGCCCATAGCCATACCGATGGCAATGTAGCCAATCTGAGCTACAGAGGAATAAGCCAGCATACGACGGAAGTCGTATTGAGCCATAGCCATGATGGAGCCAATCAGGATACCTGCAATACCCAGAATACCCAAAACGTTCAATGCACTATGCATTACCGGGCTATCAACCTTGAAAATGTAGTACATGAAACGAATCAGGGCATAGGCCGGAGCCTTACTCATGCAGCCTGCAATGAAGGCAGCTGCACCGGGATGTGCGAAGGTATAAGCATCGGGCTGCCAGCCGTGCAGCGGAAACAACGCCATCTTAATACCAAAGCCGATGATGAAGCAAGCCACAGCAATAGCAAATAGCGGTGTGCCAACAAAGGGCACTACTCTTTGCGCCAAGTCGGCCATGTTCAGAGTACCGGTCAGAGCGTACAGATAACCAACTCCCAGCAAATACATGGAAGCACCAATGGTGCCGATTAACAGATAACGGAAGGCTGCCAGCATGGATTTTTTGCCACCCAAGGAAATCAAGCCATAACCGGACAGGGACATAATTTCCAGATAAACGTACAGGTTAAATACGTCACCTGTAACAATCATGCCGCACAGGCCCACAGTTAAGAGACCAAACAGGGTGTAATAGCCACCTACATGGAGCCAATCCTCTTCCTTCACGAAGGGCTTGCTGTAGAGAGCAACCATCATGGAAATGAAGGTTACCAGCACTGCCAGCACACTATTCAGAGGGTCGAGAGCAAATTCAATGCCGATAGGAGGCTGCCAGCCGCCCATCCAATAGTGCCAGGTTTTGCCGCCAGTAGCGATAACCCGTTGCAGCACGGTGCAGGCACTCAGGAAAGCACCTACGATGGAGGCCATCACAATCCAGGCGCCCAGCTCTTTTTTAATGCGACTAAACAGCATACATAAAAGGGATGCTGACAAGGGCAGAAGTACGATGAATATTGGAGCATGCTGTGTCATTTACTTGCCGTCCTCAATACCTCGACTTTCTCAACGGCGCGAGAA
>CAMFZA010000040.1 GCA_946002345.1 uncultured Phascolarctobacterium sp.
CAGTGAAAGGCCCGAGGTTTTGGCTCGCTTTGCGCAGTTGGCGCAGGAGCAGGAGGTGGTGGCACCCCATCTGCCGCTGTTTGCTGAGGAGGAAACTGTAAGTAAGCTGTGGCTAGCTAAGCATGCGGAGGCACTGCAGTATGTCTATGAGCGCTTAGCAGACGAGCAGTCACGCAAGGTATTTGCAGCTACGCTAAACTATAAGCTGAGCGGAAAAATCAGCTATTTGTTTGACTGCACCACAGCTAGAGAGGACGATTTGCAGGGGCTGCTTGCTCCTGGGCCGGAGGAATGCTATCTTGATTTAGGAGCCTATAATGGTGATACCATAGAGGAGCTGGGACGTATGACATCTTGGCAGTGGCAGCAGGTTGTGGCAGTGGAGCCGGACAGGCGCAACTGCCGTAAGCTGCGCGCCTTGGCAGAGGAGCTTGCGCAACGGGGCTTAGCCGTTGAGGTACACGAAGGTGGCATTTGGGATGCTGCAGGGGAGCTTAGCTTTAGTGATAGCGGTGGCAGGCAGTCCACCTTTATAGGGGCAAGTAAAAAGGTGGTGCCAGTGACCACTATTGATATAGTAGCATCAGGACGCCCCATTTCCTACATCAAAATGGATGTGGAGGGGGCGGAGGTACAGGCCCTGACAGGTGGTGTTAGGACTATTACCCAATATAAGCCCAAGCTTTTGGTAGCGGCATATCACTATGATGTGGATTTATTCCGGCTGCCCCAGCTGATTTGGCAGCTAGTGCCCGATTATAAAATTTATTTGCGTAAGCATCCCTATGTGCCTGCTTGGGAATTAAACTTTGTGGCGGTGGCAAGCCGGTAATTCTTTGGAAATGTGTATTTACAGTGGAGACCTTGTGCTTCTGCTCTAAATACACATTTTTGCTTTTGCATAGGGACGCAAAATGTCCATATAGGACAAAAATGGCCACATGTAATCTCGTGGTGGAATGTCTACCCAATAAGCGTAAATGTGACACAAAAAGTTAAAAATATGTTAAAGTTTTGTAAAGTGTAAGCAGGAAGAAATCGGACTGTAGCGAATTTTTCTAATAAGGGTGTAGAATGTCGTTTACACTAGTAAATTAAATATCAACGAAGATAAGGAAAAAGGAGTGTTTGTGAATGAAAAAATCTAAATGGATGCTTGGCGCAGCAGCAATTTTGGCATTGAGCGTAGCATTGGCTGGCTGCGGTGGCGGCGACAAAAAGGCTGAGAAAAAAGCTACTGGCACTAAAGGCGAATTGATGGTTTATACCTCTATTTATCCTGATATCATCGACAATATGTGCAAACCCAATGTTGCTAAAGCATTCCCCGAAATGAAGGTTAACTGGTTCCAAGGCGGTACCGAAAAAGTTGTTACCAAGATTACCGGCGAAATCAAAGCTAAGAAGATTGGCGCTGACGTATTGATGGTAGCAGATCCTTCCTACTATCTGAAATTAGAAGATCAAAAACTCTTGCTTCCTTACAAATCCAAGGAAGAAAAGAATTTGATTAACGATAAAGCAGCTGATGGCGCTTGGTATGCAGTTCGTGTTTGCAACATGATTATTGCTTACAACGCTGATAAACTGAAGGCTGAAGACGCTCCGAAAAACTGGACCGATTTGGCTGACCCGAAATGGAAGGGCAAAATCGCTATGCCTAACCCGATGCTGAGCGGCACCGCTTATGTAGCAGTTGGCGCATTGGCTGACAAATATGGTTGGGAATACTTCGATAAACTGAAGGCTAACGGCCTGCGCGTTGAAGAAGGCAACTCCGCTATTCAAAACAAGCTGTTGACCGGCGAATATGCAGCTGCAATGATTCTGGAAGAAAACATCCTGAAGCTGGCTAACACCAAGAAAGAGCCTCTGAAGGTTATTTATCCGAAAGACGGCGTAGTTCAAGTTCCTTCCCCTATCGCAATCTTCAACACCACCAAGAATCCTGAAGGCGCTAAAGCTTTGGTTGACTGGTGGCTGAGCAAGGAAGGCCAACAAGCAGTTGTTAAGGGCTGGATGCACTCCGTTCGTGGCGACGTTAAAGAGCCTATTGGTTCCGTTCCAACCAAAGGTCTGACCGACGGCAAGATCAAAGTTGACTGGAGAAAACTGGCTGACAACAACGCTAAAATCAAAGAAGAGTTCCGTAAGAGAGTTATGGACAAATAATCTACCTGTAGTGTAACAATGTAATTCATAGGCAAAACAGGGACGCTTAGGCGCTCCCTGTTTTCCTGCTTTATTCTTAAGTCCCCAAAACCCCTGTAATTTGAGATTTTTTAGGGAAGGAGAAACATTACTTTCCATGCTATCATCACGTATCAACAGCAAAACAATTGTTATTTCACTATCCGTGCTGCTGCTGCTCTATTTTGTAATCTTCCCCATGGGAATTTTGCTTTTTGACAGCATTGTCAAGGATGGTGCCATTAATCTAGAAAACTACCGTAATGTATACAGCGCCGACGTTAACTGGAAGGCTTTGACCAATACCGTAGAGCTGTCCCTTATGGTTATGATTGCCAGCGTTATCATCACTTTCCCGCTGGCTTGGCTGGTTGGCCGTACCGATATGCCCGGCAAAAAGGGCTTCCGTACATTGCTTGTTTCCAGCTATATGATTCCGCCCTATGTTGGCGCTATTGCTTGGGTACAGCTTTTGAACCCCAGCGTAGGCTATTTGAACAATATTTTTAAATGGATGTTTGGCCTTGAGACAGCCCCTTTTGATATTTATACCTTCTGGGGCTTGGCGTGGGTACTGACGTTGTTCTATTCTCCCTTTGCCTTCATAACTATTTTCCGCTCAATGGAGAAAATGGACCCCACCTTGTAGGAAGCTGCCCGCTTATCCGGCGCTTCTCCGCTGCGTACCGTGCTGGACGTAACCCTGCCCCTGATGGCACCCTCCATTTTAGCCGGTGGCCTTTTGGTATTCATCGCCGCAGGCTCCTGCTTCGGTATCCCCTCCATTGTTGGTATGCCCGGTAATATCGAGGTTATGACCACCCGTATCGTAACCTATATTTACATGGGTGACGATGCCGGTATTCGTGATTCCACAGCCTTGGCTGCCTCCCTGATGTTCATTGCTAACATCCTTTTGATGGGCATGACCTGGATGATGGGCCGCAAGGATTATACCACTATTTCCGGTAAATCTACCCGCCCGAATATTGTAGAGCTGGGCAAATGGCGTTGGCCTGCCTTCTGTGCAGTGGGCCTTTATGGTGCAATCGCCGTAATTATCCCCTTGGGCTCCATCGTGCTGACATCCTTCCTGAAGTCCATGTCCAAGCCCATTACCTGGTCCAATATCGGTATTGATCCCTGGATTCCCGTTATTACCAGTGCTCAATACATGGAAAGCGTGTGGAATTCCGTGGTTTACGGCGTTATTGCCGCTACCATCGGCACATTGTTGAGCCTCTTTGTGGCTTACTTAGCTGTTAAAACTCAGATTAAGGGTCGCAGCATTCCTGACCTTTTAGTAGTAATTGGCGGTTCCACTCCCTCCATCGTTATTGCCTTGGCCTTGATTATTACCTTCAGCGGCAACTATGGCCTGAACCTGTACTCCACCGTGTGGATTATCATCGTCAGCTATCTAGTTAAGTACATGACCATGTCCGTGCGTACTATTGCGGCTGCGCTTAGTCAGGTACACATTTCCTTGGAAGAGGCTGCGCTGAACTCCGGTGCTAACTGGCTGCGTTGCTGCAAGGATATTATTATCCCGTTGATTGCTCCTTCCGTAATCGCCGGCTGGTTCTTGATTTTCATGCCGTCCTTCTACGAATTGACCATGTCTTTGCTGCTGTATGGCAGTGACACCAAGACCATTGGCGTATTGCTGTACGAGCTGCAAACCTATGCTGATACCCAGAATGCCTCCGTGCTTTCTGTAATTATTCTGGCTATCGTCCTCATTGGTAACTTGATCCTGAACAAGCTTTCCAAGGGTAATGTTGGTATTTAACAAGGAGTGAACAATAAATGTCTGAGGTAAGAATTGAGCATGTATTTAAACGTTTCGGCAGCGTAACTGCTGTAAACGATTTTAATCTAGTTGTTAAGGATGGAGAATTTGTTTCCATTCTGGGTCCCTCCGGCTGCGGCAAGACTACTACCCTGCGTATGATTGCAGGCTTCGAGCGTGCCACCGAGGGTGAAATTTATATTGGTGAGCAATGCGTAAGCTCCTCCATCAAGGGCTCCTTTGCTCCTCCGGAAAAACGCGATATTGGCATGGTGTTCCAATCCTATGCTGTATGGCCCCATATGACTGTGGCTGAAAACGTGGGCTATCCCCTGAAAATAAAAAAGGTGGATAAGGCTGAGCGCGAACGCCGCGTGCAGGAAATGCTGGAGCTGGTGCACTTGGGTGAATATGGCAAGCGTTATCCCAACCAATTGTCCGGTGGTCAACAACAGCGTGTAGCTTTAGCTCGTGCACTGGTGGCTGAGCCCGGCCTGTTGCTTTTGGACGAGCCCTTGTCCAATTTGGATGCTAAGCTGCGTGAATCCATGCGCTTTGAGATTTTGGAAATCCAAAAGAAAACCGGCATCACCGTTGTTTATGTAACCCATGACCAGGGCGAAGCAATGGCTATGAGTGACCGTGTGGTCGTAATGAGCATGGGCGTTGTGCAGCAAATCGGCGCTCCTCATGAAATCTACACCCAGCCTGCTAACAAGATGGTTGCTGACTTCATTGGCTTGGTTAACTTTATGGAAGGCGAAGCGAAGGGTGACCGCGTCTTCCTTAAGGGTAGCAAGGTTTCCTTCCCCAACACCAGCAAGGTTACTGGCGAAGCTACCATTGCTGTACGTCCTGAAAACATTAGCTTGTCCTTGGTTGGTGGGCATATCGTAGGCCAGGTGACCCATCGCTTGTATTTGGGCGATGCAGTGGAGTATCGTGTGAAGGTTGGCGACCATGATGTGCGCGTTATTGTCAAGGGTGCGGACCTGAACTCCATTCCCGATGGCGCCAAAGTATATCTGGACTTTGACCGGGTAATGGTTTTTGAAAAATAAACTACAAATCATAAAAATTTTAGGCTGGCACACCTGCCAGCCTATTTTTTCTGCTTTTTGCTTGTCAAGGTGTGATATAATGATAAAGGAAAGGCGGATTAAGAATAATGCGAAAACTAGCTTTTGCAAAGATATTATGTGTGCTGCTAGCCTTAGTAATGTTAGGTGGCTGCGGTGGTGAAAAGCCCCAGGAAAAGCCACGACTGGAGCTGTGCAGCAGTATGAATAAGGCGTTTACGGAGCTTATTGCTGAGAGCTTTAGTAAAAAAAGTGGCGTGAAGGTGGTTGTAAGCTATCTTCCCGGTGGCACGCAGCAACAACGCTTTGACTATTTACGTCAGCACAAATTCGATATTTGGTTAGGTGGTACCAGCGAAGAATTCTACCTAGCAGATGAGCAGCATATTTTAGAGCCCTATTTGGCTAAGGAATCCTACAGAGTTCCGGCAGAGCTGCGCAATCGCACAGGTGAATGGACCAGTCTTTATTTGAGTTATATTGCTTTGTTGAGCAATAAGAATAATCTGCAGGCTTATGGGCTTTATGCGCCTGAAAGCTGGGATGAGCTGTTGGCTAATCAGCTGAAGGATGAGATTGCCATGGCCGATTTTGCCCAGGGGGGTGCCAGCTTTGGCATGTTGACCTCAATTTGGCAGCTGCGCGGACGGGAGGCTGCCCTAGCATATGCGGCCAAGCTCAATGCCCAAAACCCGGACTATACCTCTGGCTTTGGTGAGGCTGTGGACAAGGTGTATATTGGTAAAAAAACTGTTGCTGTGGTGCCGCTGGATTATGCACTGCTCTTGGAAACACGGCATCGCCATCTTTTTGCTACGGTGCCCAAGGATGCTAACCGCAATATCCTGACCGGGGCCGCCATTATCAAAGGGGCGGCGCACGGGCAGCTGGCTCGGGACTTTTTGGACTATCTCATGAGCGATGAGGGGGCGGAACTTCTGCCCAAGAATGGCTATCACTATATGTGGCATGTAAAAAATTATCCCTACAACGATGGTCGTAGGGAACTTATCGGCAATGTGCAGGTTCCGGTGGATGATTTAAGCTGGACCTCCACCTATAAAGCCGAGATTATCAAAAAATGGACTCAGGCGAATTGATGTCCGGGTCATCTCTGTTGTTAGAACAAAAAGGTAGAACTACCAGATGGGTGGTTCTACCTTAATTTTATGGGTAGTAAAATACTACCGAAAAGAATGTTCGTTTAATATACAGGATGATTTTAGCCCAGCTTATGCTTAACATGGTCCAAGGCCTGATCAAAAAGGGAGAGCACATGGGCATCATCTAGGGAATAAATGACCTCCTTGCCATCCTTGGTGAATTTTACTAAATTTGTGGATCTAAGGATACGCAGCTGATGGCTGATGGCAGAATGGGTCATATCCAAGGCTTCAGCAATGCAGGTGACGCACATTTCCTGATGGGCTAAAAGAGCCAAAATGCGAATCCGAGTAGGGTCACTGAGCACCTTAAAGGTATCGGCCATGGGCTGGATGTATTTTTCGTCCTCCTGTCCTGGAAGAGGAAGATTATGTTGATGAATATGCATGATTTCACCTGCTTTTACTTTTTGCTGTGCATGGAAAGCCCCTTGTTAAAGAAAAACAAGAGACAAACATAATAGGTAAAGCCACCGGTGGTGGTACGGGTCAAAAACCACGAGGGAAAGAGAAAGAAGCTGACAAACAGGAAGAGGATTTGTGGTAAAACGCTGAAGAGACCTGCCAAGCCTCCTTCGTGCAGTGCTTCACGGATTTTTAGTGCTGCCAATACGCTATAGCGAGAGGCGAAAATGCCGAAAAACATGCCGCTTATGCCATAAAGCAGGTAGGTCACGATTTGGTGGAAGGTCATGCTATTTACCTGCCTTCATTTTCAGCTGAGCCAATAGACCGCTCTTGAGCAGTAAGCCTGCAATAATACTGCCGCCAATGGTGCTAACCAAAAAGGGCGGAATAAAAAACCAGGCTACGGCTTTGCTGCCTAACAGGGTGCTGGCGATGAGCCAGGCCACCAAACCACCCAAAATACCGGTGCCGAAAACCTCGCCTGCCATGGCCGTAGGAATGTTTTGCCAGTGCTTGTAGGCAAGTCCTGCCAAAAGGGCACCAATCATACTGCCCGGGAAGGCCAAAAGGGAGCCGGTGCCAAGCATGTTACGTAGACAGGAAATGATAAAGGCAATGGCAACGGCATAATCAGGACCTAAAAGCACGGCACCTAAAACATTGATGACATGCTGTACAGGAAAGCATTTAGAAACTCCGGCTGGAATATAGATAAGATGAGCGCTGAGAGTGCCGATGGCAATCAGGAGTGCTGCAGATGTTAATTTTTTTACTTGCATGGAAATCCCCTCTATTCATAATGAAATAAAAATGTAAAGTTCACTGATATTATACCATTTTTCTCAAGAAGTGGGGAAGAAAAAAAGGATAAGAGCGATTTTTTGTAGAATAAGAAAGCGATATCTTGATTTAGTTTTGTAATAATTGGAGTGATAGACATGAATCTGCTTGATGGTATCAAGGTTGTAGACTTTTCCAAATGGCTGCCGGGGCAATATTGCGGCATGTTGCTGGGTGATTATGGTGCAGATGTAATTAAGATTGAGGATTTAGCAGGTGACGCAACCCGTAGGTTTTGGCCGGAAAAGGCGCCAGGCATGAGCTATTGGCATATGATGCTGAATCGTAATAAGCGTGGGGTGGCATTGGACATCAAAAAGGCCGGTGGACGGGAGGCGTTGAGCAAGCTTTTGGCAGAGGCCGATGTTTTTTTGGAGGGCTTTCGTCCCGGGTATCTGGCTCGCTACGGCTTGGATTATGAGAGCCTGCACAAAATCAATCCACGCTTAGTGTATTGTTCCATTACTGGCTTTGGGCAAAATTGCCATAAGCCCGCTCATGATTTGAATGTGATTGGGTTGGCAGGCTTGAATAGCCTTGATGATGTGGGCGGTGCCTGCGTCAGTGAGGTGCAGGTTTCCGCCATTGGCAGCGGTCTCAATGCCTTGAGCGGCATTGCCATGGCCCTCTTGGCTCGGGAGCGCACGGGGGAGGGGCAATGGCTGGATGTGAATTTATATGCCACAGCCATGTCCATGCAGGTTACGGGCATCAGTTCCCTGTGGGGCTGCGCAGAAACCGGCGACACACCCTTTGGCCGCACTGCTCATTATTACAATATTTATCGCACCAAGGATAATCGCTTCTTGACCGTTGGTACTATTGAGCCTAAGTTTTGGCAGCGCTTTTGCGATTTAATTGCTTGCCCAGAGCTGGAAAAGCGGCAGTTTGATTTTGCCCATGAGGCAGAGCTGAAGCAAATTGTTGCAGATAAAATTGCTGCTAAAACACAAAAGGAATGGCTGGAACTTATTGGTGGCGCAGAGTTTTGTGTTACTCCGGTGTGTACGCTGGATGAGGCTCTGCAGAGCCAGCTGACTGCGCAGGAGCATATGCTGCAGGAGCAGGAATGTGATTTGGGCAAGCTGCGCTATGTGGGCGGTCCTGTGAAATTCTCCCAGGGCGCAAGCGTGATTACTCGCCGTGCTCCTTACTTAGGGGAGCATACGGAGGAGGTTTTAGGAGCATTGGGCTATAGTCCGGAGGCTATCAGCGCTTTGCGGAGTGAAGGCGCGATTTAGGAGGTGTGCGATGTATAAGCTATATAAACTGTTTATAGCCTTTGTGGTGGCTTGTTGTTGCTTTGTGGGCCTGCAGCCTGCGGAAGCAGGCATGATTAGTTTGGAGGATGAAATCAAAATGGGTCGGGAAACGGCTCAGGCTTTGGAAGCAAAGTATGGCTTGTCCCAGGACTATTATCTTAACGAGCGAGTGGACAAAATTGGCCAGCGCTTGGCAGCTGTGTGTGGGCGCGATGACATAAAATATTCCTTCAAGGTTCTCAATTCCAATGAAGTCAATGCTTTGGCCTGCCCGGGCGGCTTTATTTATGTGTTTAAGGGGCTTATGGATTACATGCCCTCGGATACGGAGCTGGCCGGGGTTTTGGGTCACGAGGTGGGACACGTTGCGAAAAAGCATACTGTGCACTCCATTGAAAAACAGATGTGGACCTCGCTGATTCTTTTGGCTGCCACCCGTGGTCAAGGCTTAGGCTTGGTGCAGGCTGCTCAGCAGGCGCTTTTTGCTGGCTATAGCCGTACCGACGAGCGTGGTGCAGATAAGGAAGGTGTGAGCAATACTATCAAGGCTGGCTTTAATCCCTATGCTATGCTGATTACGGTAAAAAAGCTGGATGATTTATCCAAGCAGGGCGGCGGCGCCAATTATGGCCTTTTCAGCAGCCATCCGGAGCCGGAGGAGCGGGTAAAGCGTGTTGTTAAGCAGCTCAAGGACTATAATATCCATCCGGACGTAACCGTGACCGATGAAAATCATGCTTTTGTTACTGAGGGCAGCTGGCGCTTTGATATTAACCAAAGCATTGGCAATACCAAGGCTGAATACCGTGCTTATATGTTGGCCGGTGGCTTATGGAATGTGCGCCAGCGGGGCAAGGTAAACCCTAATTATTTCGTAGTCTATGATAATGGCAGCTATGCGCATATCTACTATGATGATATTCAGGTGCTGACCTTGTACACCCAGGATGCAGGAGCATGGGGCAGCGCCGGTGCTTATGCTAGCGCCTGTGTGGATATGCTGCGCAATTGGGCCGTGATTGCTAATGAAAATGATGCTAAAGCTGTAGCGAAAGACAAAAAGAAGAAATAGCGGGCAAGCTTTCTAGAGCGCGGAGTGAAAAACTCCGCGCTTTTTCTTTATTATTTGCTAGCATTGTGATAAAATATTTATATTCTGGACTGGAAGGGAGGCGAGGCTGAGACAAACTCAGCAACTACATATGGAACCCTGTATTTGTGCGCCACGCCCATTGGTAATTTGGAGGATATGACGCCGAGAGCCCAGCGGATGCTGGCGGAGGCGGATTTGATTGCCGCAGAGGATACGCGGCATACTCTGCAGCTTTTGAATCATTTTGGGATCAAGGGACGCCTGGTGCGTTATGATGAGCACAGCAAGGAAAAGCAAGGAGCGTACCTTTTAGAGCAGCTTTTGCAGGGCAAAAGCATTGCTCTGGTCAGCGACGCGGGCTTTCCGGGCATTGCGGATCCGGGCGAGGCGTTGGCCAAGGAGGCTATTGCCGCCGGCGTGCGGGTGGTGCCCGTACCGGGGGCTAACGCAGCGCTGTGTGCCCTAATTGCTTCGGGACTGCCGGCCTATCCCTTTTTCTTTGGTGGCTTTTTGCCCAAAAGCAAAAAGAATCGGCGAGAGCAGCTGGAGGGCTGGAGGTATATACCTGCCACCATTATCCTCTACGAAGCACCCCACCGCATTGAAGAGGTGCTCAAGAATATTTTGGAAAGCTGGGGCGACCGCCCTATGGCAGCGGCTCGGGAGCTGACCAAGCTCCACGAGGAGTTTTATCGGGGCACTATTAGCGGCTGCTTGGAATGGCTGGCGGCTAATGGAGCGCGGGGCGAGTTCTGTCTCGTCATCGGCGCCGGTGAAGCGAAGGCGCAGGTGGCAGAAGAACTGCTAGATCCCTTGGATGAGGTGCGGCAGCTGCTTTCCGAAGGCGTTGACAAAAAGACAGCGCTGGCTCAGGTAGCTAAAAAACGTAAAATTCCCAAACGGGAGCTATATAATCAACTAATTTCTGAAGGAGAAGAGGCTTAAAATATGACAAAACCCACCTATTATATTACTACACCTATCTACTATCCCAGTGATAACTTGCATATTGGTCATGCTTATTGCACCACCATTGCTGATACATTGGCTCGCTATCATCGCCTAAAGGGCGAGGAGGTTTGGTTCCTCACCGGCAGTGACGAGCACGGCCTAAAAATTCAACGTAAGGCAAAGGAAAAGGGCGTAACTCCTATTCAATATGTTGATGCTATTATTGCCAACTTCAAGCTGCTGTGGGAGCGTCTGCATATTTCCAATAACGACTTTTTACGCACCAGCCAGGAGCGTCATCACAAGGTTGTGCAGGATGCACTGCAAAAAATTTATGAGCAGGGCGATATCTACAAAAAGAATTATAAGGGCCTGTACTGTGTGCCCTGCGAAGCCTACT
>CAMFZA010000041.1 GCA_946002345.1 uncultured Phascolarctobacterium sp.
GGTTAGCAGCGTAAGCGGAAGCGGTTACGCCCAAAGCCATTGCCATTGCGAGTACTAAGGATTTTTTCATTACAATTTCCTCCTCTTCAATAAGAGATATTTATTTATTATAAAATCTCCTTGCAGAGGCTCGTGCGCCACAGCCCGGTAAGAGTTGCCTTGTTTCCTCTACCATGTGGTTTACTACCTTTGCCTCAGAAATTTCATAATAGCGGGGTGTAGAGCAGTTCTGCGTGCGCCTGCCTATTGCGCACTTTTTCCAGAACCACTAAAGCTATTGTATACTATATTCTTTGTATCGTCAAGAGATTTATCAGAAAACTTCTGTTAAACTTATCAAAATTAACAATTTTGCTTATGAACATAGCAAAACCATGCCAGAGGTAGCCTCCAGCATGGTTCGCCTGTGCCAATTTGCCAATTGTTAATGATAGAAAAAATAAGTTATGCAATTATGCGTGCTCAATTGGTGAAGGCGCAGGATGTAAACGGCGCTACCACGCTTGCATCCGCGCTAAATTCAGATGCACCCTTAAAAATGATTTTGTTGGCCAAAATCAAGCCTTTAATTTTGCAGCCACTGCCAATGGAGACTGTGGCGTAAGCATGAATAAAGGCCTTGTCCATACGCACATTGTTGCCAATGGTAATATTGCCCTTTTGGCTATACAGGACCAGCCGGTCCGGAAAGCTGCTGCCGGCACCAACATCAATGCCGGACTTGTTGATGAAAACCGTATCCCCTAAATAGCGGCCATTGCTTTTAAAGGTGAAGCTTTTCGCCAAATCCAGATAGGTAAAATGTCTGCTCAGGCCCTCATTGAGCGCCGTATCCGCTGTGGTGTCGCTGGCAGCCTTGTTATAGAAAAACCTTACCTCCGGAAGCTTTACTTCTTCTGTGCTTGCTTGTTTATATACTGCTTCCGAGGGCAGGTATTCTAGTCCCGTAGCTACCTTACTGGCCAAGGCATATTGCCCGGCTAGCTCCTTTTGGGGCTGGGCAAAATCCAAGGTCAGCTGACACAGCCGCTGTACTGCGCTACCTTGATTGGCAGCTGTACTCTTGACCTCAAAAAACCTGCCCAGGCCATCGCTGGACCTTTCCACCTTAGCGGTGACATTGACATTAACATGCCCCGGCTCCAGCTCCCCTGTAAATAGAGCATGGCTTCCGGTCGCTAAGTCGCTACCTTTAAGTGCCACGAAATACGAATTATTCAGATGGCGCAGCTGCTGACCTAGAAGCCTGCGCTGCACCTTGTCCAGCTCGTGACGGCTAAGGAGCAGTCCCAGCTGCGCCAGCAAAGCCAGCACCAGTGCCACCAGGAGCAAATAAATACTGATGCTGCCCCGTTCATCCCTCCTCATCAAAAACCTCTCCATTATAACAGTAATAGATTTGCTCCCACTGCCGCTGTGCCCCCTTGCTGCGCTGGCCGCCTTGAGCATGGGTCAGGGTGCAGCTACTGCGTAGGCTATAGCCGGATAGCTTGGGGGCCTGCCACTGGCGCACCTCCACCCCGGTCATAAAGAGGGGATTGGTGCCCTTGCCATTGCCAGTAGTGGTTTGCATATAGAGACCGCCGTTGCGACAATAAAGCAACAGCTTTTTATTGCCCATAATCGTATCCAGTTTCAGGTCACCGGTGCTTTGGATGCGCACGGCTGTGGCGTTATAGCCAAGCTGCCGCTCCAACAGGCTTTGC
Source organism: uncultured Phascolarctobacterium sp. (assembly GCA_946002345.1). GTDB lineage: Bacteria > Bacillota > Negativicutes > Acidaminococcales > Acidaminococcaceae > Phascolarctobacterium_A. The sequence goes on from CAMFZA010000041.1 coordinate 1,707, forward strand.
ATATAGCCACCGGCCTGCTGTAGCACCAGCTGCTCCTGCAGCCGCTGCCAGCTAAGGGCCGTCCGTCCCAGCCCGGTGCAGACCAAAGCTGCCAGCACCGCCCCCGCCGCCAAGCTAAAAACATACTCCAGCAGCAAAAAGCCCCTTTGCCCGTGCGCTGCCTTCCAGCCCCATCCAAACACACTGTGCTTAAGGGTTAAGCGCAGCCAGAGCGCACGGCAACAGCTCGGCTCACGGCCTTGCTTCCACCAGAGAGCACAGCTCCCTGCCGCCTTGGTTAGCAAAAACGCGCACCTGTACATATCCATAGCCATTCTGCTCCCCTTCCTCCTGCTCCGTCACGTAGGCTTCCTGCTCCAAGCCTGCGGCTACCCTTTGGGCGGCCTGCCAGGCCTCGTCCAGCTCTAGAGCCCGCTGCTGCACTGCCAAACAGGCGGCGAAGCCTTGGGCAGCTGCGGCCAGCAGCACGCAGCCAAAGCCCAGGCACAGCAGCTCGTATACCAAAAAGAAGCCTTTACTGCCCTTCATAAGCCACCACCCTTCCCGTTACCGGCTGCACATCCACCAAATAGGCGAAGCCTGCCACATCCTTGTGCCGCAAGCGGTAATAGCCGCTGGTCGAAGGTGCACCATTTTGACTAAAGGCCATTCTGGCCAGCACTGCGTCAAAATATACCCCCTGGCAGGCGTAGTCCGCAAAGCGCACGGAGCTGGTGGCAACGCCCTTGGTGGTCAGGTAATAACCGGCCCGGTCGGCGGTAGGCTTTAAATCATGGGAGCTGGCGTCGGTCTGAAACAGCGCCTGCTGCTGCAGCTGGCGCAAATCGCTGGCCAAAAGCTGGGCACTCAAGCGTACCTGCTCCCTGTGATACTGGCGCCGCAGCCTTTCATTCTGCACAAAGACGAAGCTGGTGGCCAGGATGATGCCTGCTACCAGAGCCAAAAGCTCCAGCAAAATGAAGCCTCGCTGTTTACAAAGATTATGGTTGAACAGGTGTGACATTGGCCTTGCTTGCCGGCGAGCTTATAGTGGCACCGTTGGCGTTTTTGCCAGTTAAGGAATAATCGGCACCGTTAGCATCAGCAGTGTACGTCAAGTCAGCCCCTGTGGCATCCTTAAACTCCAGCTTACCACCTAAATAGCTGCTATCCAAATCCGCCAATTCTGAGGGCACCTTGCCCGTATCCATGCGATAAACCTGAATAGCCTGGTCAATGGCTGCCAAATCGTTACTAAGCTTGGCGTTTTTCACCCTGTCATTGGCCCCCGAGAGGGAGGGGATCAGCTTGGTGGCCAAAATGCCGATTAAAGCGGCAGCAGCCACCACCTCGATGAGGGTAAAGCCCCTTTGACTTCTCATTCTCGTTACCATAACAATCCTCCTAAAAAGTTTTCCTTGGCTTACCCTGCCTATTGGGGCAGGGTTGAAAGCATTTCTAATAAAGGTCCCAGCACGGTGCAAACCACAGCGCCAATAACCGTGGCCACAAAAAGCAGGAGCAGGGGCGCCAAGATCTCCCTCAGCTGGGCAATTTTATGCTGCAGGTCCTGCTGCCGCAGCTGGGCCGCCTCACGGAGCATGGCCGGCAAGCAGCCTGTGGCCGCTCCTACACTGATTAAATCCAGTGTTAGGGGTGAAAGCAGGCCTCGTACCCCTGCCATGGAGGTGGTAATATCCGTACCCCGCTGCAATCTGCTATCCAGCACTAAAAGCTGCTGCTGAAAATGACTGTTCCCCATGGTATGGGCAATGGTTTGAACAGCAAGTGTAATATTCAAGCCGCTGTCCAAAAGCAGTGCCAATAGCTTGCAAAAGCGTATTTCTGCAAGCAGGCCATAAAAATTACCGCACCAGCCTTTCCCCAAGAGCCACAGCACCATTCTTAAGCCGTAGATAGCAAAAGCTACAGCTACCACCCCAAGCAGAGCCACAAGCAGCAAGGGCTGGGCCAGCAAAAAATGGTGCACTGCCAAAAGCAGCTCCATGCTGGCGGTGGGCTGCATGTGCATGCCTTCATAGACCGAAGCCAGCATGGGCAGCACGTACAAGAGAAAGAAGAGCAAAACGCCCATGGCCGCCGCCAGCAAAAACAAGGGATAGAGCGCCGCCTTGAGCACAAAGCTGCGCAGCTCCCGCTGCTGCTGGTAATAGTCCGCCAACTCCTCCAGCACCGCACCCAGCTCGCCGCTGACCTCCCCAGCCCGTACTAGCTGCACCGTCAAATCCGGGAAGAGTGCTTGCTCCTTGGCCATGGCCTCGGCCAAACTGCTCCCATGCCGCAACAGCTGGTACAGGTGCAGGCACACCAAATGCAGTTTTTTATCCAACCTTTGACGTAAAAGCTCCATGGCCGCCAAAAGGGGCAAGCCGCTTTGCAAAATCAAGGCCAGCTGTCGCAAGAACAAAATCCGCTCTTGCCTAGTAAAAGCACCTCCGTGCACAACTCATGTCACCTCCTTGCCTTTAATAATACTACTTTTGCAAATTTTCTGTATTGCCAGTTTTTGTCACAAATGAAAAATCCCTGTGAACTAACACAGGGAAAAAGCGTTCTAATAATATAAAAAGTCCCACTAAACCCTAGCTTGTGGTTCAGTGGGACTGGGAATGAATTGTTTCTTTTTATAAACGACACATTTTTGACACAAAGAGTTTAAAATTTCGCCACATTAATGGTCTCTGTTTGCTCCTCCTGCCGTAAAAGAGCCATGAATTCTTCGCCGGTGATGGTTTCCTTTTCCAGCAGGAAGTTGGCCAGAACATCCAGCTTATCGCGGTTTTCGCTCAGGATTTGGCGTGCCTGTTCATGAGCCTCCTTGATGATGGACAGCACCTTGGCATCAATGCGTCCTGCGGTTTCTTGGCTGCAGGCCAAGGAGGTATCGCCGCCCAGGTATTGATTGGTAACTACTTCGGTAGCCATCATGTCAAATTCCTCCGTCATGCCCAAGCGGGTGACCATACTGCGGGCAATACGAGTGGCCTGCTCAATATCATTGGCAGCACCGCTGGTAATACTGCCGAAGACAAGCTCTTCCGCACTGCGTCCACCAGTGATGGTAACAATCTTGTTGAACAGCATTTCCTTTTTCATGAGCACGCTATCGTTTTCATCAATCTGCATGGTGTAGCCCAGCGCGCCGTTGGTGCGAGGAATAATGGTAATCTTGTGCACAGGAGCGCTGTTTTTTTGCATGGCAGCCACCAGGGCGTGACCAATTTCGTGGTAGGCAATGACCTTCTTTTCTTCAGGACTAATTACCGCGCCCTTACGCTGGTAGCCCGCAATAACCACCTCAATGGATTCCTCCAAATCAGCCTGCTCCACCACCTGACGCTCCAGCTTCACCGCCCGCAGGGCGCCCTCGTTGACAATGTTGGCCAGCTCGGCGCCGCTAGCACCGGCGGTAGCCCGGGCCAAAGCCCTAAAGTCAATATTATCAGCCATCTTCACACCCTTAGCGTGCACCCGCAAAATGGCCTCGCGACCCTGCAAATCAGGCAGCTCCACCGGGATGCGCCGGTCAAAGCGTCCCGGGCGCAGCAAGGCCTTGTCCAGGGATTCCGGTCTATTGGTAGCCGCCAAAATTACCACGCCCTTGCTGCCATCAAAGCCATCCATTTCGCTCAAGAGCTGGTTCAGGGTTTGCTCGCGCTCGTCATTACCGCCAAATTGACCGCTATCACGACGCTTACCAATGGCATCAATTTCATCGATAAAAACGATGCAGGGTGCCTTTTCCTGGGCCTGCTTGAATAGGTCCCGCACACGGGCAGCGCCCATGCCCACAAACATTTCTACAAACTCACTGCCGCTAATGGAAAAGAAGGGCACCTTAGCTTCGCCAGCCACAGCCTTGGCCAGCAACGTCTTACCAGTGCCCGGCGGGCCCACCAACAGCGCCCCCTTGGGCATATTGGCGCCAATATCCTTGTATTTGCCGGGATTGTGCAAAAAGTCCACCAGTTCCATCAAGGCCTCCTTGGCCTCGTCCTGCCCCGCCACGTCGGCAAAGCTTTTGCCAGTTTGGGCCTCCACATATACCTTGGCATTACTCTTGCCAAAGGTCATGGCGTTACCGCCCATGCGCTTGCCCATAAAGTACATGAACAGCTGCCCCAGAGCGAAGAAAATGAAGATGGGCAGGATCCAGTTTTTAAAGAAGCTGACAATGGCCGAATCCTCTTTAGGTACAACCTGGGAGAACTCAACCTTGCTCTTCATCAGACGCTCGGCCAGCTGGGGGTCCTCCACACGACCGGTCACATAAATTTCTTTTTCCTGCTCGCCCTTGCCCAAGGCAGCAATACGCTTGTCCGTGATTTCTACCTTAGACAGCTTGCCCTCGTCCACCATCTGCATGAAGCTATTGTAGGACACATCATGCACCTTAGGACTGAAAAAGGTAGGCATAATCACCGTATTGATAAGCATAATAATCAGTAGGGCCATGACATAATAATACAGCATAGGCCGCTTTTTATTGTTATCACTATTCATAGGTTCATCTCCTTTAATATTAGATACATTATCGTAATCTATTGTACTATTATAGAAGGAAATACACAAATGAAAGTTTTGTAAACAAAAATGTACTCAGGGAGTGCTCCGCCCCAGTTCGATGCAGGGCAGGCCCAGCTATTACATACTGTTTCTGTATACTTACGAAGAATACTTGTATACATACACACCACATCTTGCATTGGCGCAACCTTTTATATACAATTATGCTTGTAACTATAAAGGAGGTTCTGTCATGCCCAAAATTAACACAGTATTAGTTGCAAATCGTGGCGAAATCGCTATTCGCGTTTTCCGTGCCTGCAATGAGTTAGGCATTCGTACCGTTGCTATATATTCTAAAGAAGACACCCTTTCCCTGCACCGCAACAAGGCCGACGAGGCCTATCAGGTAGGCGAGGGCAAGAGTCCCACTGATGCTTATTTAGATATCGAAGATATTCTGCGCGTAGCTAAGGAGCACGATGTTGATGCCATCCATCCCGGTTATGGCTTTCTGTCTGAAAACAGCAATTTGGCTCGTCGCTGCCAGGAGGAGGGCATCACCTTTATCGGCCCTCGTCTGGAGCACCTTATCATGTTTGGCGACAAAATCAATGCTCGCAAGCAGGCCGAGTTGGCCGGCATCCCCATGATTCCCGGCAGCAATGGCACTGTCAACAGCCTGCAGGAGGTGCTCGATTTTGGCGCAGCCCATGGCTATCCCATTATCATCAAGGCTGTCAATGGCGGCGGCGGTCGCGGCATGCGCGTTGTTAAATCTGCAGAGGAGGCCATCGCAGCCTATGATTTGGCCAAAAGCGAAGCCAAAAAAGCCTTTGGTAATGACGAAATTTATGTCGAAAAATATTTACAAAACCCCAAGCATATTGAGGTGCAAATTATCGGCGACACCCATGGCAATTTAATGCACCTCTTCGAGCGTGACTGCTCCGTGCAGCGCCGTCACCAAAAGCTGGTGGAGATTGCACCGGCCTTTTCCCTGCCTCTGGAGCAGCGCCAGGCTATTTGCGATGCTGCACTTAAGCTGATGAAGAATGTTGATTATATCAGCGCCGGTACTGTAGAATTTTTGGCTACCCCAGATGGCAAATTCTATTTTATCGAGGTTAACCCCCGCATTCAGGTTGAACACACTGTTACCGAGCAAATCACCGGTATCGACATTGTGCAAACCCAAATCAAGGTAGCAGAGGGCTACGACCTGCACAGTCCGGAAATCAACCTGCCCCAGCAGGAGGACCTGCACATTATTGGCCACGCTATTCAGTGCCGCATTACCACCGAGGACCCATCCAACAACTTTATGCCCGACACCGGCAAGCTGATTACCTATCGCAGCGGCGGCGGCATGGGTATCCGCTTGGACGGCGGCAACGCCTTCACTGGCTCCGTCATTACTCCCTATTACGATTCCCTGCTGGTTAAGGCCACCACCTGGGGTCTGAGCCACCAAATCGCTATTACCTAAATGCTGCGCTGCTTAAATGATTTCCGTATCCGCGGCGTCAAGACTAATATCCAATTCTTAGAGAATGTACTGCAAAACGAGCACTTTATCAAGGGCGATTATACCACGGACTTTGTGGACCAAACGCCGGAGCTCTTCGTCTTCCCGAAAACTCTGGACCGGGGCAACAAGCTACTGCATTATATCGCCGATGTTACCGTCAATGGCTATTCCAACGTAGGCGTACAGCCCAAGCCGGACTTTGCACCATTGAATATGCCCAAGCCCTATAACAGCTTCCTGGCCTTAGGCGCCAAGCATGTGCTGGATACTCAAGGTCCGGAGGGACTCGCTGATTGGGTTATGGCCCAGCAGGAGGTGCTGGTTACGGACACCACCTTCCGCGATGCGCACCAATCCCTGTTTGCCACCCGCCTGCGTACTGCCGACATGCTGCGGGTAATGCGGGACACCGCCGGCAAGCTGCCCGGCTTCTTCTCCTTTGAATGCTGGGGCGGTGCCACCTTCGATGTAGCCTATCGCTTCCTGGACGAAAGCCCCTGGCAGCGCTTGGCCCAGTTCCGCGAGGCTGCTCCCAATGTGCTGCTGCAAATGCTGTTGCGTGGTGCTAACGCCGTAGGCTACACCAGCTACCCCGATAATGTGGTAAAGCAGTTTATCCAGCTGGCTGCGAAAAACGGTATCGATGTGTTCCGCATTTTCGACAGCCTCAACGGCCTGGACAATATGCGTCTTTCCATTGATACTGTCCGCGAATGTGGCAAGGTAGCCGAGGCTGCCCTGTGCTACACCGGCGATATTCTCGATCCCCATCGTGACAAATACGATTTACAATACTATATTAATATGGCTAAGGAGCTGGAAAAGGCCGGCGCCAACATTATCGCCATTAAGGATATGGCAGGCCTGCTCAAGCCCGAAGCCGCCTTCCGTCTGGTTAGCAGTCTCAAGTCCTACGTTGGCGTGCCCATTCATCTGCACACCCACGAGGGCAGCGGCAACGCCATTTACACCTATGCTCGGGCTATCGATGCCGGCGTTGACATTGTGGACACTGCCATGAGCGCCATGAGCTGTGGTACGGCCCAGCCCTCCACTGCCAGCCTGTTCTACGCTCTGAGCGGACATCCCCGTCAACCCCGTCTAGATGTGGATGCCTTAAACGAAATGTCCCGCTATTGGGAAACTGTTCGCCCTTATTACAAGGCTGCGGATAGAACGGAAAACTTCCCCAACCCCGAGGTTTACTGCCACGAAATGCCCGGCGGGCAATATACCAATTTGAAGCAACAGGCCCAGGCCTTGGGTCTTATCCAGCGCTGGGAAGAAATCAAGGATATGTATCATCGCGTATCCATGATGTTTGGTGATTTGATTAAGGTTACCCCCTCCTCCAAAATCGTCGGCGATATGGCTCTCTTCATGGTGCAAAACGAGCTGAGCGAGGAAGATGTTTATGCTAAGGGCGATGTGCTGGACTTCCCAGCTTCCGTTGTGGAATTCTTCGAGGGTCGCATTGGCGTGCCTTATCAAGGCTTCCCCGAAAAGCTGCAAAAGATTATCCTCAAGGGACGCAAACCCATTACCGTGCGTCCGGGTGCAGCTCTGCCCCCGGTTGATTTTGAAGCTGTACGCGCTAAATTGGCGGAAATGGGTGCCCCCACCACGGACGAGGCCATTAGCTCCTACTGTCTCTATCCTAAGGTATTTACCGATTGGGTAGCACGCTATAACGAGTTTGGCGATGTTTCCGTGCTGGATTCCCCCACCTTCTTCTTCGGCATGACTCCCGGCGAAAAGATTAAGGTCGAAATTGAGCAGGGCAAGGTTTTGGTGATTAAGCTGATTCATATTTCCGAAGCCAACGCCGCCGGCATGCGCACCGTGACCTTCGAATTTAACGGTCTGCCCCGTGAGATTGAAATCAAGGACCGTAACGCCAAGGCTACCGAGGTTACCCGCAAGAAGGCGGACAAGTCCAATATGGGCGAAATCGCAGCCTCCCTCTCCGGCTCCGTGGTCAAGGTGCTGGTGGAAAAGGGCCAAGCCGTAACCAAGGGCACTCCCTTGATTATTACCGAAGCCATGAAGATGGAAACCACCTTGTCCGCTCCCATCAGCGGCATTGTGAGCATCATTCACGTTGCTCCCGGCGAGCGTGTGGAAAGTGGCGACTGCCTCATGGAAATCAAAACCCAAGTAGACAAATAATACTTGCGATTGGGCAACTCTCATGCTATACTAATCCTACATCCGAACATACTAAAAGCAGCGGACCACACCGCTGCTTTTTTCAACGCAAAGAGATATTTTATGAAATTATAGTTTAAAGAGAAGTTTTAATGTTATCGCTCAAAGGTATGCCTGTGAAGTGCTCCGGTCTGCGAATGCTTGATACAATGTCCACATAGAGCGCTTAATCCGTCAAGAGAAAAACCTCCGAAAGCGTGACGAGGCGCTTCGCGGACATGCGAGCCTGTCCATGGCAATCCTACTTCGATTATTCATCTCAATGCTATCGTAGTCGCATTCTTGCCTACGCCACTTCTCAGGTATACGCTTTTCGCTTGCGCAGAAATATGTAACGTATGAAATTGAGTAATAAGTAAACAGCAGGCGAGCTTTGATTTTTAGCAAATGAGTGGCTGGTACAATAGAAGCAAGCGTTTCGAAAACCTAAAGCTTTCTGCGAACAGATTGGACACCGCAGCTTCGTCATTGTACCCCACGAAATTTGCGTCTGAACCCAAAGCGGACAGCCTCATTTTTGGACTCTGCTGCGTGCGTGGCTGTTACCCAAGTAACGCCTTCGAAAAATCACCGCGAGCATGATGCTTGCTTATTACGAATTTCATTCTTCACTTCTCAGACATACCTTTTAGCGATAACCCCTTAACTAATCAAAGAAGTGCATATCATTTCACAAACTCAAACCTATCCACATCAAACATCCCCATATCGGTAATCTTTAAACGTGGTATAACCGGCAACGCCATAAAGCTAAGACTAATAAATGGGTCTATATTCGCAGGTACGCCCTGCTCATGAGCCAAAGCTGCAATCTCATCAAGGCTTGCAATCAACTCCTCCGTAGGCGCACTGCTCATTAACCCACAAATATTCAAGGGCACCGTGCCCACAACCTGGCCATTGTGCACCAAGGTGTACCCACCTTGCACGCGCACCAGCTCCCTTGCGGCCACTGCCATATCCCCAGGATTCGTGCCAATCACAATCAAATTGTGGGAATCATGAGCCACCGTAGTCGCTGCCGCGCCACGCTCCAGGCCATAGCCACGCAGCAAGCCCAAGCCCACATTCCCCGTGCCATGGTGCCGCTCCAGCACAGCAATCAGATACAGCTCACCAGCGGCTAACTCCGCTGCCACCTGTTCACCCATTATGG